>JBNKNN010000149.1:0-2976 GCA_050293865.1 Hydrogenophaga sp.
TGCATAGAGGTCACGCTGTCCGCGCACTCCGTGATAGACGCGAATCCTGTCGCCTGGGACACCCATGACCAGGGCAGCTTCCAGAATGCTGAGCATGGGCGCCAGACCGGTGCCCCCTCCCAAAAGCAACAGGGGGCCGCCTTCGCTCGCATGACGCGACTCCCAATGCGCCTCGCCAAACGGACCTTGAAGCTCCACGGTCTCGCCCGCCTCCAGCGCTGACGAGACGAACCGGCTGACTTGCCCGTGCGGCACAATTCGCACGTGAAAGCTCAGCTTGCCATCGGCCTTGGCGGCCGCCATGGAGTAGCTGCGTGCGGGCAATCCAGGAAACCGCAGTTTGGCGAACTGCCCGGGGTGATACTCAAACGCCGCGCCTTCCGGGAGCGCCACGTCGAAAGCCACCACGTCGTGAGCAAGCTTCTGTACCTGCGTCACCCTGGACTTGAACTTGATGACCGGGTAGATGAGGCTCGGATGGTTCATCCACCGCAAAGTGACATCGCCGTTGACTCTGCCACGGCAGGCGAGAACCTTGCCTTGGGCCCGCTCCTCGGGAGAAAGTGCCAAAGGGCTGTGCTTGTCCATGGTGACCTCGCCAGAGAGCACCTGACATTTGCAACTTCCACACTCTCCAGTGCCACAGCCATGCGGAAACGGTACTCCCGCTTCTAGCGCAGCGTCCAGTATCCGCTGACCGGCGACTTCAAAGCTCTGTGGCCATTGATCAATCCGAACCGTCCCCATGGCAAGGCCCTCCCCAAATGTGGCTTAGTCTGATGCGCAGATTGCGTTGCACGCCAAAAGAGGGAGCTCATGGCGCGAGCATCCCAACTTCAAGGCAGAGTCGAATTCAAGGCGCCACCGCGAGACGCAGCGGATGCACGTGACGGGTATGACGCACCTGGTTGTGATCAAACACCGCCACCCACATGAACACGTCGCTGGCGATAGCTTGGTCGAACGGGCTGCCAGTGTCGAGGGCGCGTGAAGCTTCGATCGTCCACCATCCGTCTTTCCATTGCGCATGGGCCCGGACATCACCCCTGTCACCCTCGAAAGGCTTGTCCGAGACTACCGACGGAATCACTGTACCCACAGGAATCAGAGCGTCCAATTCTTCCGTGTAAGGCACCAGCTCCTCTTTGGGAATGGCGTACAGCTCGCCCATGTCACTCACAGCCGGGTTGGGATCGAACGGGCCCATGCGCTCCAGAACAAGATTGACATCCCTGGGCAATGCCTTGAGCTTGACGTAGTCGCTGTCCGGCACTTTCTCGAACAAGGATTCGAATCCTCCTGCCGCTTTCGGATCCTGCGTGTAGCCTGCCGTATATCGACCTGACGGCTTGGGCTCCATCGGCGCCCCAAAGTAGTTGTCATCGAACTGGTTCAATGTGCCAGAACGTACGCTTTTCCAGTGCCACACGTCAGCGAGAGAACCATCGGTGGTGGCATGCAAACCCAACCCATTCGTCGGCCCTGGTTTGTCCTTGAAAGGCTTGGGGCCGATGTTCATCGTGTTGCCGCCGGCAATCGGGGATGGCGCCAGCATCACGGCGAACTTGTCTTCGTAGTAGTCGTTCTCATCGTTGATGAAGTACTGGGAATGCATCAGTTTCCAGCCTTCTACGGTCTTCTGAAGCGGAATGTGCTTTTGGCTCCGCGTCGCGTCCTGCCAGCGAAACAGAAAATAGGCGCGGTCGTCATCGCGCACGGCTTTGACGTGGACTTCCACTTCGCCGTTGCCCCCGGCCAGATTGAATCCGCGGGAGGTGTGAACAACAGCCTCAGGCGCGTCTGCCCAGACCTTCTCTTCGGCGTTCCCATCCAGCACTGGTGCCACGTCCGTGCGCACCACGCTCAGCGTGTCCTGCGCCGAGCGGTCGGCAAGATAGGCCAGTGCAGTACCCGCCACACCCAAGGAAAGGGCGGTCACAGCGCCCATCCCATAGGCCATTCGAGGCGAGACAATTTTGAGCAGTTGACGCATACCACCCATGATCAGCTGAGCCACCACGTGCAAGCCGATATAGACGACAAAGCCCCAGGACATCACTTTGTGCACCAGTGCCAGGGGCTCTGTAGGAAGGGCGCCCGGGAAGAAATACAGCATGACGCCAGTCAAGGCGGCCAGCGCCAGCAAGGCAAGCGCACCCCAATAGATGAGCTTGTTGATGGCCGTCCAGCGCACCTGGCGGTCTCGGCTGCTCAGGCTACCGCGGCGGAAACTCAGACGACCGCCCAAGCCTTGCGTCAGCAGAAAGCCCAAATACGCAATCACCAGACCGGTCAGCAGGCTGGCGCTAACGAAGTGCCAGTGCTCCACATTGCCCTGGAGCACCAGGACATCCACCCATCGCATCCAGGCGCCGGAATCGGTCATGCTGGCAATGCGCCAGCCGCTGGAGACGCTCACCAGCAGAGCGAGCACCATCCCCCAGTGCAGCACCATGGTTGGCAAGTCCGATTTTTTGCTTGTCAGATCGTTTTGGTAGTTCATGTCCTTCTATGCCCTTACGCAAACATCGCAAAGTTGCAATGCGTGACATATTACCGAGACGATCCGTAACCAAAGGTACATTTGTTGTCATTTCTGACAGGTATCACCCTCCAAAATAGTACGTAGTGTCTACGCACCGTAAGCAAATTTCGGCTTTGATGCTACGTTACATCTGGATGGATATTGCGCAAGAGTACTCAACATTACCTCACAGATGACGCGTTCGAGCGGTCACACGAAGCCATAAAAAAGAGCGCCGCAGCGCTCTTTTGCGAAGGAGTCCGCTCGCCGCGGAACAGATTCCCTATCGGGCCCAGCAAGCTTACTTGCTGACCACACGTGCCATTTCCAGGCACTTGTTGGAGTAGCCCCACTCGTTGTCGTACCAGCTCACGACCTTGATGAAGGTCTTGTCCAGCGCGATACCGGCTTCGGCGTCGAACACCGAGGTGCAGCTCTCGCCACGGAAGTCG
>JBNKNN010000150.1:0-8905 GCA_050293865.1 Hydrogenophaga sp.
CTCCAAGAATACGTTGTCCCATCACGGTCGCGAGGCGGCAGGGGGCAGGCTTGGATTTGGCTTCGCCGTTCGCTGCACTGGCATCATGCGCGGGAGATTCCCCATTGGTTCGGCCGCGTCCGAGCCAGCCAGCTCGCGCAAAGGCGAGGGTGGTTCGGTTTTGGGTCACGGGCTGAGGGCGGGGCTGACTTGGTTGAGGCAAGAGGCTGTCAATCAATTGCAAAGGGGCACGCCAAGTCTTGCGGTTGAATCGAATAATTCCCATGTGAAACTCCTGTTGTCGATCAAGGGGTTGAACATAGGCAGGATTGGTCATTGGCTCCGTTCTGCAGGGATGTGAGCAGTCCTGATGTTGCTATGGAGCTTTCTTCAGGACGAACTCAACCGCCCGCCACCTGCAGGGGAGGGGAGAAAGTAAAAGAAGTGGGTGCTGGAAAGGCCTAGGCCTAGAGGCTGAAGCTGTTGCGTATCAGTCCAACAGCCAATCCCTCGATCTCAAACGGTTCGCCAGGATGAACCACGATGGTTTTGTAATCGGGGTTTTCGGCCAGAAGCTCAATGGAGTCCGGCTTTCGCATGAACCGTTTGACAGTCACATCATCGCCCAATCGGGCCACGACGATTTGTCCGTTCTTGGCTTCCTTGCTGGATTTCACTGCCAACAGGTCGCCATCGAGAATCCCGACGTCGCGCATCGACATACCCCGAACCTTCAGCAGATAGTCAGGCTCGCGCTCGAACAGGTGGCGCTCGACGTGGTAGGTCTGGTCCACATGCTCCTGAGCCAAGATGGGCGAGCCCGCCGCCACGCGACCGATGAGCGGCAAGGACAGTTGAGCCAGCCCCGGAATGGGCAGATTGAGCTGGCGGCCTCGGGTCGCATTGATGGACATGAGGTCTTCGGAGCGAAGGCGGATGCCGCGAGAGGTTCCGCTGACCAATTCAATGACACCCTTGCGGGCAAGCGCCTGCAAATGCTCTTCGGCAGCGTTGGCGGACTTGAATCCCAGCTCACGGGCTATCTCGGCGCGGGTGGGGGGCGCACCAGTACGAGCAATGGTGTTCTGAATCAACTCCAGAATTTGTTGCTGGCGAGCCGTCAATTTGGGCGTCAGACTATTCGAATCAAACATGTGAACCTCTCAGATTCGATGGATACTTGCGTTTGCGCTGCCATCAGCCAGTGCAAGCAGTACTGTTTTCATATCCAGTAACTGTATTTTTAGCCAGTTTTTGGAGTTTGACAAGTGGCGGAGACAAAAAAACCTGTCGTGTTGGTATTGGGCACAGGCGGCACCATCTCCGGCAGCGGCAACAAAGAGGGGCAGAACCTGGGTTACACAGCGGGCCTGGTCGCGGTCGAGTCGCTGGTTGGGGCTCTTGCGGCACCGGCCGGTGTCTCTGTTGCCTCCCAGCAGGTTGCGCAGATCGACAGCAAGAACATGTCCGCAAAGGTATGGCGCGACCTCGTGCTGGCCGTGGAAGCGGCTCTTGCGCAGTCGGAAGTACGCGGTGTTGTGATCACGCATGGAACAGACACCCTGGAGGAAACGGCCTTCCTGCTGTCACAACTGGTCGAAGCCAGTAAACCCGTGGTGCTCACTTGCGCCATGCGACCTGCCACGGCGTCTTTCCCTGATGGGCCACAAAACCTAGCTGACGCAATGGTTGTGGCTGCCGAGCCAGGTGCGCGGGGTGTCATGGCGGTCTGCGCCGGTCGTGTACACGACGGCCAACATTTCTCAAAAGTACACACGTACCGGCTGGACCCCTTTGATTCGGGCGAGGCTGGTGTGATCGGCTACGTGGAGGAGGGGAACTTCAGGCAGGTCAACGGATGGCCGAGTCTGAAGTCGATGGTCCACGATAAACCGCTCTCGCAAGCGTTGGCAGAGCCAGCGAAATGGCCACGAGTCGACATCGTGCTCAATCATGCGCAGGCTGATGGACGTGTGGTGGATGCCTTGCTCGCGTGGTCGTCAGGATCGCCCGATGGCATGCAGTCGCCGCTGCGAGGCCTGATTCTGGCCGGAACCGGCAACGGCACATGCAGCGACGAGTTGTCTGACGCACTGGTGCGTGCAGAGGTCGCCGGCGTCGAAGTGTGGCGCGCCAGTCGGTGTATTCACGGGGCGGTCTTGACAACAGATCGGGACCGGTTTCCGTCGGCCGGTACGCTTACTCCGGTCAAGGCGCGCATCGCCTTGATGCTCACCTTGATGGGTTTCCGTCGCTGAAGTCAGGTGCGGGGCAAAAGTCGATCTGCCTGCATCGCCGGTCACAAAAAAGCCCGGCTATCTTGCCGGGCTTGACGGGTTGGCGGCGCCAGCGTTGCGCTGGGGCGCCGCTGACCAGCGGTCAGGCGCTTAGCGCTTCCATGGCCCGTGCCGTGATTTCCTCGACGGTCCCCACGCCACTGATGGCGCGGTACTTGGGGGCTTGTTCTGGCTCAGATTTGGCCCAGTTGCTGTAGTAGTCCACGAGTGGGCGGGTCTGCGCGCTGTAGACCTCAAGGCGTTTCTTGACAGTCTCTTCCTTGTCATCTTCTCGCTGGATCAGCGGCTCGCCGGTTTCATCGTCCTGGCCTTCCACTTTGGGAGGGTTGAACTTGACGTGGTAGGTGCGGCCCGAGGCAGGATGCGAGCGGCGGCCGCTCATACGCTCGATGATGGAGTCAAAAGGCACGTCGATTTCGAGGACGTAGTCCAGCTTGACTCCCGCAGCCTTCATGGCGTCGGCTTGCGGAATGGTCCTGGGAAAACCGTCGAACAAGAAACCATTGGCACAGTCAGACTGGGCAATGCGTTCCTTGACCAGGTTGATGATGAGGTCGTCGCTGACCAGTCCACCAGACTCCATGACGGATTTGGCTTCCAGACCCAGTGGAGTGCCAGCCTTGACAGCAGCGCGCAGCATGTCACCTGTGGAGATCTGGGGGATGCCGTACTTCTGGCAGATGAAAGTGGCTTGTGTGCCCTTGCCAGCGCCAGGTGCGCCCAACAGAATCAGTCTCATCGCAATCCTTCAAACAAATATGGTCTGATAAGGCCGCTTGTCTCCAGCGGCTGTTCTCACCAGGGCACATACTCCTCGGAGCACCCTTTTCGAGAAAACAGCAGAGGATAGCATGCGTGGCTCGCCTGTGGCTTACAGCCCCACTGGGCCTTCATGCCCCTGCAGGAGCTCAATTTGGCTGCGACGCGAGAACGATTTGGCGCACCCGCTCCAGGTCGTCCTGGGTGTCGACGCCAGCGGCAGGCACGCCCTGGGTTACATGCACGGCAATGCGGAAACCGTGCCAGATCGCGCGAAGTTGCTCCAGGGCTTCCAGCCGTTCGGTCGGGGCCTCAGGCAGGGTGGGAAATTTCCGTAGAAAGCCAGCCCTGTATCCATACAAGCCGATATGTCTGAGAGGGGTGGGGTCCGGCAGATAGAGGGGCCGTTGGGGATTAGCCGCCCAATCGGCCATCCCGTCCCGATACCAGGGAATGGGCGCCCGGCTGAAATAGCTGGCAGAGCGCGTTGCGTCGGTGACCACCTTCACCACGTTGGGATTGACGAATTCGTCGACCCCGTCAATCGGGTGTGCGGCCGTGCTCATGGCGCAGTCTGGGCGGCGAATCAGCTCTTGGGCCACCGCATCGATCAGCGCCGGTGCAATGAGGGGCTCATCCCCTTGGACATTGACGACGACCTCGTCATCGGGGAGTTCCAGCGTCGCACAGGCTTCGGCCAATCGATCGCTACCGCTGGGGTGGTTGTCTTCTGTCAGCACGAACTCCACGCCATGGTGCAGGCATGCTTGCGCAACATCCTCGCTGTCGGTGGCGACCACGCAGCGGCTTGCTCCTGACTTGGCAGCCTGCCGCGCCACACGAATCACCATCGGAAGGCCGCCAATATCCAGCAAGGGTTTGCCGGGCAGGCGCGTGGAAGCCATTCGGGCAGGAATGAGAACCGTGTAATGGCTCATGCCGCGCTCAAACCAGAGGCGCTGGTGTCGGAATGGCCTCGGCTTCTTCGGCGGTGAGTGTGCGTGCTTCGTGCTCGAGCAACACGGGAATACCGTCGCGAACGGGGTAGGCCAGACGCGCTGTGCGAGACAACAGCTCCTGGTGTTCCTTGTCGTACACGAGCGGGCCCTTTGTGACCGGGCAAACCAGTATTTGCAGCAGATTGGAATCCATGTTGGCAATGATAGTGGAGTCAGGGCAGTGTGGTGCGCAGACGTGACGTCCAGTGTTGTTCTGTCCAGTTCAGGTCAATCGTCACTGGGGAAACCGGGTGAGGGAGCGCAGTTTGTCGTCCAGCGCTTCGAAGAAGTCCGGCGCGATACGCAACTGCAGTCCGATGGTCCAAATCATGGGGTAAGTTTTGCCGGATCGCTTTCGCTCAGTGGCCATCCTGTTGAGCTTGACCGCGTCTTTCTCGGTGCACAGCAGTTGGGCGCTGATGGGCAGGTCCATGAGCTGTTCGTAGTCGTCCGCTTGAGCATGATCTGCCAAGGCGACATGTCGCGTGGGGCGGATGCCTTTGTCAGCCAGCATGTCGAAAAAGACTTCTGGCCTGGCGATCCCTGCGACGGCCACGATCTCATGGCCGGTCAAGGCTGATAGCGGCTGCAATGTTCCTGAGGCGCTGATTGCTACGTCGGCCAGACTCCGGTAGGCCTGGTAGGCTGCAACTCCTCCAATGGCGAGAACATCGATGGCGGGCATGGCATCGCGCCGCTGGACGAGCGCCAAGTCCGGCGCATAGGGAGAGTCGGGTGAAGGCGGCCAAGGTTCACGCAGCAGGCCGGCTGGAAGCAAATGCCCGTTGCCGATACCGCGGTCGTCGATTACCACGATGGCCACATCACGGTGCAGCGCCAAATGCTGCAAGCCGTCGTCGCACACGATGATGTTGACCCCCGGGTGGGCTTCCAGCAGGGCTCGCGCAGCTCTGGCACGGTCAGCACCCACAAACAATGGAGCTGAGGTGCGCTGTGCTATCAAGAGTGGTTCATCTCCGCACAAGCGGGGATCGGACTCAGGAGTGACAGGCCTGATGGCTTGCATCTCTTCCCGCCCGTAGCCGCGCGAGACCACGCCAGGATGCCAGCCCTTGAGACGCAAATGTCTGATCAGTTCGATGGTTGTGGGAGTTTTTCCAGCGCCGCCGGCCACGACGTTTCCCACGACGATGACTGGAACAGGCATGGGCTCAGAGGCCAGCCAGCCCAGGCGATAGCCCCATTGGCGTCCCGCAACAAGTGAACGGTAGACAAGGGAGATGGGCCAGAGCATCCAGCTGAGCCAGCCGCCTCGTTCTGCGTGACGACGCCAGACGTCGACCCAGGTGTTGCTGCGCGACGTCTGAACAGGCGTCACCTGATTCTGTCTCGCCTTCAGTTGGCGCCTTGCTTGCCCGCGTTTTGCGTGGCGAACGTGATTTGCATCAGGTCAGCCCGTCGCGCAGCGTCCATCACGTTGATGACCGACTGGTGCGTGGCGGCCGCGTCTGCGCTGATGACAATGATGGCGTTCTGACGTGAACTGGCCGCATCCGACAAGGCTGAGGTGAGGGTGGGGACGTCGGCCGCTGGCAACAGATTCTTGTCCACTGAGTAGCGACCGTCCGCGCTGATGGCCACCACGATTTCCTGGGGCTTGTTTTCCATAGCTTCAGCATTCGCCACCGGAAGATTCACTTTCAACTCAGTGAACTTGCTATAGGTGGTGGTCAGCATCAGGAAGATCAGGATCACCAGCAAGACGTCGATGAACGGAATCAGGTTGATTTCCGGTTCATCCCGCGATCCGCTGCGAAAGTTCATGAAGGCTCCTCGGTACTACGTTGACTCAGGCATAGGCTTGCCAACGCTTCAGCGGCGCAAGCCCAGCAGGTGCCGCGCGAAACGGTCGGAGGCCAGCTCCATGCCCAGCAGGAACTCGTCGACTCGGGCACGGAAGTAACGCCAGAAGATCAATGCAGGAATTGCGACGATCAGACCAAACGCAGTGTTGTAGAGCGCGATGGAAATGCCGTGGGCCAAACGGGTTGGGTCTCCACCGCCTGCACTGATCGCGCCATCTGCCGCTTGGGAGCCAAAGATCTCGATCATGCCGATCACGGTACCCAGCAAGCCAAGCAGCGGGGCTGCAGAGGCAATGGTGGCGAGCGCACCAAGATACTTTTGAAGCCGGGCTGCCGCGCGCCGTCCTGCTGCCTCCATGTTGCGGCGAAGGTCGTCCTCTGTCGCCCTGGGGTCGGCATTGAATGTGCGAAAACCGCTGGCCAGCACTTCGCCCAAGACCGAGTTTTGCTCCAGTTGCGAAACCACATCTGGCCCGGGAATTCCATTGCGGGAGACCATCATGGCTTCATCCAGAAGCTTGGGAGGAACCACTTTGGAAGGTTTGAGGGTGATGAATCGCTCGATGATCAGGGCCAAGCCGAGGATGGAGCAGATGATCAAGGGCCAGATCGGCCAGCCTGCGGCATATATGATGGAAAGCAAATCTGTAGCTCCGAAGTTTGGGCAGCCAGGCGCAATGGCTTCGCTGCAATTTTTCAGTCCCCGGGCATTATGGCTCACCTCGTTTTCAAGTTCGACCATGAGCGCATTTGAATGGTGCGTTAATGTCGCAGCCTGTTCACAAAATCTGTGGATAAGTTTGTGAAAAACTGGTGTCCGATGGCCCCGGTGACCCGGCCTACCGCGGGATTCGCTGAATCGACTACAAATTGAGCAGGCGGAAATGCCATGAAATCAATAGCTTGGCGCATTCGCGCCGTGTCTCCAATGCTTCTGGCGTGGGACACTTGTTTCACTCGGTGCTGTGGACATGTTTTGAGCGGAGAGACGCGTGAATGAAGAGTTCTTGAATGCAGCGCCAGCATCTGCGAGGCGTGTGTGGGAAGTTGGCCCTCTGTTGCGCGCCATGGCTGACACTTTGTCGGCAAGGTTCAATCCAGTTGTAGTGCGTGGGGAAATTTCCAGCTTCACCCGTGCGGCCAGCGGTCATTGCTATTTTTCGCTCAAGGATGAGGGCGGCCAGTTGCGCTGTGCCATGTTCAGGCGGTCCGCCACGAACCTGGGCTTTTCGCCTCGTGAGGGCCAGATGGTGGAGGCTCTTGGTCGTCTCGACGTCTACGGCGCGAGGGGCGACCTGCAACTCATTGTTGAAAGCCTTGAGCAGGCTGGGCAGGGGGCTTTGTATGAGCAGTTTCTGAGGCTCAAGGCCAAGCTTGAGAGCGAGGGCTTGTTCGATCCGGCAAGAAAGCGCGCTTTGCCGCGGCGCCCCAGGCACCTGGCGTTGGTCACTTCCGCTGGGGCTGCAGCGCTACGCGATGTGGTGACCGCGCTGCAGCGACGTGCGCCTCACGTGCCTGTCACCTTGTTCCCCGCAGCTGTGCAGGGGCAGTCCGCTCCAAGAGAGATCTGCGCCGCGCTGGACAAGGCCTATCGCCGCTTCCTGGAGACGGGAGAAGGAGAAGCTCTTTTGCTGGTGCGCGGAGGAGGCTCTCTGGAAGACCTGTGGTCCTTCAACGACGAACAAGTGGTACGCACGATTGCTCGAGCGCCGATGCCGGTGATCTGCGGAGTTGGCCATGAAACAGATTTCACTTTGGCCGATTTCGTGGCGGATGTCCGGGCGCCAACGCCGACAGCTGCGGCTGAGATTGCATCGCCGACCCAAGCAGAGGAGCGCGAGCGTCTTGAAGCGTTTCAGGATCAGTTGCAAGCAGCAGTTTGGGGGCGAATGGATGCACTTGCGCAGCGCCTGGATCAGTTGGCCATGCGCTTGGGCAAGCCCTCCAGCAAAGTCCACGACGCACAGCGCAGGCTCGCAGATCTTTCGCATGCCCTGAAAGGTTCCGTGGCGCTGTCACTGGAACGAGACCGCCAGCGCCTGCTGAATCTGAGTGAGGCGATGCCAAAGGCCACGAGCTGGATGATGGAGCGTCAATTCAGCAAGCTTGACGGCCTGGCCGGAGCCCTCAAGCACCTGGACCCCCAACTGGTACTGGCGCGTGGGTTCTCCTATCTGACAGATGCGGATGGCCGAGCCGTGACCAGCGTTGATCGCGTGCAAGCGGGCCGTGTGTTGCATGCTCGACTGGCAGACGGATCACTCGATTTGAGCGTGACGCAAGTGAACGCGGATAAACCCTGATCGCCACTTTGGCTTTCAGCTTTCCTACAATGAAGAGGTTTGGCGCTGCATCCAGGAAAAGAACCGTGTTTCTTCTCTGCTTCGCTAAGGTATCGAATTCGACAACTTCAAACCAAGAGGAATCCCCCACATGGAACATACTTTGCCCGCGCTGCCCTATGGCCTGGACGATCTCGCACCCCATTACAGCCGCGAGACCTTGGAATTCCACCATGGCAAGCACCACAACGCCTATGTGGTCAACCTCAACAATCTGCAAAAAGGCACCGAGTTTGAAAGCATGGACCTCGAGTCCATCATCAAGAAGTCCAGCGGCGGCGTTTACAACAATGCTGCCCAGATCTGGAATCACACGTTCTTCTGGAGTTGCATGAAGCCAAACGGCGGTGGTGCTCCTTCCGGCGCTCTGGCTGACGCCATCAATGCCAAATGGGGAAGCTATGACGCATTCAAGGATGCGTTCACCAAGAGCGCTGTGGGCAATTTCGGTTCAGGCTGGACCTGGTTGGTCAAAAAGGCCGATGGCAGCGTCGACATTGTGAACACTGGCCCTGCCGGTACGCCACTGACCACCGACGACAAGGCGCTGCTGACCGTTGACGTGTGGGAGCATGCGTACTACATCGACTATCGCAATGCCCGTCCCAAGTTTGTCGAGACTTTCCTCGACAAATTGGTGAACTGGTCGTTCGCTGAACAGAATTTTGCCTGACGCGACGGCTGCTTTCGAGTTTCGGAGCGCG
>JBNKNN010000151.1:0-8294 GCA_050293865.1 Hydrogenophaga sp.
TCCTTGATCTTGATCCAGTGGCCCAGCATGCCGCGCGGTGCAGCAACCGTGCCGACGCCCTTGGCTTCCTTTGGCCAGGTGGATGGATCCCACTTGGATGTGTCGGCCGTGGTGGTGTCGCCCGCCTTGATGTTCTCGATCATCTCCTTGAAGTCGTCGTACATCATTTCGGCGGCGTACTGGCTCTCCAGTGCACGCGCCAGCGTGCGGCCGATGGTCGTCGGCAGCAGTTGCTTGGCGGTGTAGCTGGTCTCTGGCAGGCCCAGTGCCTTTGGAATGGCGCTGTTGATGGCGACGGCAGAGCTGTCCACCTGCTCCTTGACGCGCTGGCTCCACTTGTTGCCTTGCATGGCGTGTGCGTAGCCGAGGATGTAGCGCGAGAGCGGGCCCACTTCCACTGCATGACCGCGCCAGCGCGGTGCCTTGATCCACGAGTACTTGGCCGACTCGTCGAGCTGCTTGATGTCGGTACGCGTACCCTTGGCAGAGCTGACATCGAAGTTGGGCTCGGTGACGCCGTCCCATGGGTGCAGACCCTTGGTCTCGTCACCGTATCGGTACCAGCTGTGCGTGACGAACTCCTGCACCTGCTCGGGATCGCGCGGGTCAATCTCGTAGATGTTGTTCCAGTCGCCGTTGAGGATCACGCCACCTGGCAGCTGGTGGGTGCTGTAGTCGTAAGCGACCTTTTCGTACGTGCCGTAGTCGGCCACATTGGTGGCAGACAGGCCGCCGCCGTAAAGCCAGCCGGCTTGCTTGTAGATCGTGCCAATGGCCAGGACGTCCGGAATGTAGACGTTGTTGTTGAACTCGATCATTTCCTTGATGCGAGCTTCGACGAAGTTGAGGCGCTCCATGGTGATGGGAGCACCCACCGCGCCATCGCCGTCGAGGTTGATCGCACAAGGCACGCCACCGACCATGTAGTTCGGGTGAGGGTTCTTGCCGCCAAAGATGGTGTGGACCTTGACCCACTCCTTCTGCAGGTCAAGTGCTTCGAGGTAGTGAGCTGTGGCCATGAGGTTGGCTTCTGCTGGCAGCACATAGGCCTTGGAACCCCAATAGCCGTTCGAGAACGGACCGAGCTGTCCGCTGTCGACGAATTTCTTCAGGCGGTTCTGGACATCGCGGAAGTAGCCAGGCGAAGACAGCGGGTGAGAGGGAGAAACCAACTGCTGCAGAGCTGAGGTCTGCTTGGGATCGGCATTGAGGGCCGAGACCACGTCCACCCAGTCAAGCGCGTGCAGGTGATAGAAGTGAACGGCGTGGTCGTGCACCTGGAGCGTCTTGGCCATCATCTCGCGGATGAGGTAAGCGTTCTTGGGGACCTTGATGCCCAGCGCGTCTTCCACGGCGCGAACGCTGGTCAGGGCGTGGCAGCCCGTGCAGACGCCGCAGATTCGCTCGACGAATGCCCATGCGTCACGGGGGTCGCGGCCCTTGAGGATCACCTCAAGACCACGCCACATGGTGCCGGTGGAGACGGCGTTGCGAATTACGTTGTCGCTGTCGAGGTTGACCTCGCAGCGCATGTGTCCCTCGATTCGGGTCACGGGGTCGACTACCACTCGGCGGCCGGAGTCATCGAGCTTGAAGCCCTGCGTTTCGTATGCACCCATTGTTCAGTTTCCTTGTGCTCGTCTGGTCCGCGTTCAGGCGGGGGTCTTGTCGTTGCTCTTGAGCTTGGTGTCGGTCACGCGCTTGACCACCGAGAGAGCGGCGTGAGCGGCCACTGCGGCGCCTACAACGGTGACGGCAGCGGTACCCACCTTGTCGGCGTTTTCCTCAATGCCGAACTGGTGGATGTTGGTGAGCCGGTCGTAGAAGGAGCCCTTGTCCCAGAAGCCGTCTTCCGAGCAACCGATACAACCGTGGCCGGCCTTGATCGGGAAGCTGGTGCCTTCGTTCCACATGACCGTGGAACAAGCGTTGTATGTGGTCGGGCCCTTGCAGCCGACTTTGTAGAGGCAATAGCCCTTGCGGGCGGATTCGTCATCAAACGCCTCGACGAACTGACCAGCGTCGAAGTGAGGTCGGCGGTAGCACTTGTCGTGGATGCGCTGGCTGTAGAACATCTTGGGACGTCCCTGGCGGTCCAGCTCGGGAATGCGATCGAACGTGAGCATGTAGGTGATCACACCCGTCATGACTTCGGCGATCGGCGGGCAGCCAGGCACCTTGATGATCGGCTTGTCGGTGATGACCTTGTGGATCGGCGTCGCTTGCGTCGGGTTTGGCTTGGCGGCCTGCACGCAACCCCATGATGCGCACGAACCCCAGGCGATCACGGCCTTGGCGTCCTTGGCGACATGCTTGAGCTTCTCGATGAAAGGCTTGCCCGACTGGATGCAGAACATGCCGTCTTCGTTGAGTGGCGGGTTGCCTTCCACAGCCAGGATGTACTGACCCTTGTACTTGGTCATGATCTCCTCGAGGATGGCCTCTGCCTGGTGACCGGCAGCGGCCATCAGCGTGTCGTCATAGTCGAGGGAAATCATGGAGAGCACCACGTCTTTGGCCAGCGGGTGTGCAGAGCGGATGAACGACTCGGTACAGCAGGTGCATTCCAGGCCATGCAGCCACAGCACTGGGGTGCGAGGCTTGTTTTCCATGGCGTGCGCAATTTGCGGCACAAACGAAGGGGCCAGTCCGAGCGAAGTGGCCGTGAGCGAGCAGTACTTCATGAAGCTGCGGCGCGAGATGCCTTTGCGGCGCAACACCTCGTAAAAGGTTTCCATCAGGGAGTCTCCAGTGCGTTGTCAGGGCGGACGATCGATCACATGCCATGCATGCTTTCAAGACCGCCCATGGGCAGTCATCCATCCTTCCAAGTGCAATAGGCAGGCCACCTGTGGCCTCATCAGGGAAACCACCAGGGATAGTCTCTAAGTCCTTGATTTGTATAAATTTATTTCAGCGGCGAAATCCACTGTCTGTCCAGCTCTTTGCCGACGTGGTTACTGGCATTCCGGTGGGAAAGTCAAAATGGAAGATGGATTACCACTTTCCAATTGTCGTGCCGCCCCCTAGGCGCGACTGGGCGCATCCTGTGCGCCGCAGCACAGGGTCCACCCGTAGATTCCTGGTCGTAGAAAAAGAGAAACCCGTATCCATGGAGAGATACGGGTTTGTGTGCGCTCACATCAGGCGTTTGCGAGCCTGAGAAGACGGGCGTTGGCCCGAGGGTGTCTCGGCGGTCAAAAGCTGACCGCCCAGGTGGTCAGTCAGTGACCTGCTGCCAGCTTGACGCTGGGGTCCAACTGGTAGACCGTACCGCAGTAAGGGCAGCGGGCCTGGCCCGTGTGGGTGAGATCCAGGTACACCTTGGGATGGCTGTTCCAAAGCTTCATGTCGGCTTTGGGATTGGGGCAGAAGACGCCGCCATTGGGGTTGAGGTCGGCAGCGCCGACCACGACAGTGGAGCTTGTCTTGGAGGTCATGTCGATTCGTTCCGTGTTCCGGTGTGGGCTTGATGTCGGTCGGCCGGTCGGCCGGTCGGCTGTTCAGACCTGACTGGCTCAGACCGCCGTCAGCCAATTGGCGTATTTGGGGTTGCGGCCGCCGACGATGTCGAAGAAGGCCGACTGGATCTTCTCGGTGATCGGGCCGCGTTGGCCCTCTCCCAGCTGGATCCGGTCGAGTTCGCGGATCGGGGTCACCTCCGCAGCGGTGCCGGTGAAGAACGCTTCGTCAGAGATGTAGATTTCGTCGCGGGTGATGCGCTTCTGGACGATCTCCAGACCCAGATCCTTGGCGATGTGGAACACCGTGTTGCGGGTGATGCCGTTGAGCGCACCAGCCGACAGGTCGGGCGTGTAGATGACCCCGTTCTTGATCACGAAAATGTTCTCCCCGGCGCCCTCGGAAACAAAGCCGGTCGAATCCAGGAGCAGGGCTTCGTCGTAGCCATCGTCCGTGGCTTCCATGTTCGCCAGGATGGAGTTGGTGTAGTTGCTCACCGCCTTGGCCTGCGTCATGGTGATGTTGACATGGTGGCGGGTATAGCTGCTGGTCTTGACGCGGATGCCGCGCTTGAGGCCTTCTTCGCCCAGATAGGCACCCCAGGACCAGGCAGCGACCATCACATGAATGGTGTTGCCTTTGGTGGACACGCCCAGCTTCTTGTCACCCACCCACACCAGAGGGCGGATGTAGGCGCTCTCCAGCTTGTTCTCACGCACCACGGCCAACTGGGCAGCGTTGAGCTCGTCCTTGGTGAACGGCATCTGCATGCGCAGGATCTTGGCGCTGTTGAACAGTCGGTCGGTGTGCTCTTCCAGCCGGAAGATGGCCGTCCCCTTTTCGGTGTTGTAAGCGCGAACACCCTCGAAGGCTCCACAGCCATAGTGCAGGGTGTGGGTCAGGACGTGGATCTTGGCGTCGCGCCAGTCGATCATCTGGCCGTCCATCCAGATCTTGCCGTCGCGATCGGACATCGAGGGGATTACGGGGCTCATGCGGGGTCTTTCAGGCTGAAAAGGAAAGAAAACTGTTCATTCGCGGCAATTGCCGCGCCAAACCCCTCATTCTACGGCGGCGCGGGGCTTCTGTGGTGGCGCCCGCGCTGCTTCGCCGGCCGTCTGCGCGGTTTGGGGGCAAGGCTCGGCGCGCCCATCGGCAATGGCGCGACACGACGCTGAAACATTGCGCGCAAAGAATGGCGCCTTCTGCAACCATTGCCCGGAGGTGGGGATGTTTCTCAAGAAGTCGCTGGTGGCCGCGTTGTCACTTTCCAGTGTGTTGGCGTTTGCCGGTCAGGGTTCGGCCCAACATCCGGCGCAGTTCTCGTTCGGCCTGTGGGGTGACATGCCTTATGCGAAGAATCGGGATGCCGAGCGCACCGCCGCCGTGATCGACAGCATCAACCAATCGGACGTCGCCTTCTCGATCTACGACGGCGACATCAAGGACGGCAGCTCGGTCTGTTCCAACGAAGTGTTCGACAACATCAAGAAGACCTTCAATGGCATGGCGGCGCCGCTTGTCTACGTTCCGGGCGACAACGAATGGACAGATTGCCACCGCAGGAACAATGGCGGCTGGAACAACCTGGAGCGCCTGGATTACCTGCGCAAGTCCATGTTCGGGGATGCGCGAAGCTTTGGTCGACGCAAGCTCGACTTGGTGCACCAGGATGCTCCCTTCGTGGAGAACACCCGCTTCGTCAAGGGCGAGGTGGTCTTTGTTCAGGTCAACGTGCCGGGCAGCAACAACAACAGGGTGATCAATGCAAAGGCCTGCACCAAGAAGAGCGTGCGAACCCAGGCCGACTGTGATGCGGACAACGCTGAGTACGCTGTGCGAAATGTGGCCGTCAACCGCTGGTTGTCTGAAGCCTTTGCCGAGGCCCGGCAGCGCAAGGCCAAAGGCCTGGTGATCACCTTGCAAGGCGACCCAGGTTTTGACCTGCCTGAAACCGAGGCCAAGGACGAGGCAAAAGACAGCGGCTGGAACCGCGCCGAGTCCGGCTACAAGGACTTGATGGACACAGTGATCGACCTGACCAGCCAGTTCGATGGCCAGGTGCTGTTTGTGCACGGCGACACCCACGTGTTCAAGGTCGACAAACCGCTGTATGCGCCCTTGAACGTGTTGCCGAACTTCACGCGTGTCCAGACCTTCGGTAGCCCGAACAACCATTGGGTCAAAGTGCTGGTGGACACACGCTCACCTGAGGTGTTCACGATCCGCCCCGTGATGCTCCGGCACGAGGGATCGAACTGATCGGCGCTGCGCCGGATCGGCGGCCAAGGTGAAAGCGTGATCCGCGATCACCCGGGCCGGCGTGTGTCAGGCCGTGTTCGGACTGGCATCCGGCGCCTTGATCCGGCGCCCCGAGAATCGCTCCAGCAAGGGCCGCTCCAACCCGTAATAGCTCAGGCTGGCCAGGATCAGCGAGGCCACGATACTGATGACGAGCGCCCAGAAGCTGCCCATGGGGGTGTGCCACTCGGCTGGCCACCAGCGCGGCAGCATGCGCTGTACCGGAAAGTGCCACAGGTACAGCCCGTAGCTCACTTCGCCCAGCCAGACCAGGGGCCGACTGCTGATCCACGCGGTCCAGCGCGTGGGCTGCATCAGCAATGCCGTGCTCACCGCAATGGGAATGGCCAGCCAGATTTCAAACGTCAGAACGAAAGCGTCGCTTTGCAGGGGAATGTGGCGTCTGAGCACATGGGCCCAGAAAAGCCCGATTGCCAAGGCCGCTGACAGCGCGAGGCCCCAACGCCGGGCAGAAACGGACCAGTCACGGTGCCAGTGATTGATGGCCATGCCGGCGGCAAAGAGGAACAGCATGCCTGGCAATACGCTGCGAATGAAAAGCAGCGAAATCGCGTGCGGGCTTTGTATGTGGTGCAACCATGCCACGCCAGCGCGCCAGGCCAGGGAAACGGCCAGGCAAGAGAGCAGGAAGGTCCAGATACCGGTGCGCCGGTACCACCACAGCATCAGGGGCAGGAACAGGTAGAACGAGAGCTCGATGGGCAGCGTCCAGTACACGCCGTTGTAGATCGCCGCACCGCCGGGCATGGGCACCAGCCACAGCAGATAGTTGCCCAGCGCCTGCGTCCACTGGAAGTTGCGCAACATGTCCGTGGCAACGAGCAATGCGAGCAAGATGCTCAGTTGCACCCACACTGCAGGGTAAATGCGCAGGATCCGGCGCCACCAGAAGCCTCGCAGCCGAGGTGCCGTCAAAGGCTTGTCCCACAGGGTGGCGGGAAGCAGAAAGCCCGACAGAACAAAGAACCACGCCACCCCAAGAGATCCATAGTGAAATGGAAGACCGACATCCCAGCCCATGGCCTCTATCCATGGCAGCGCGTTGATGTGCTTGGTCAGACCGGGGAAGGTGCCCTCCCAGTGGTAGAGCAGGACGGCCATGGCCGCCAAGCCACGCAAACCGTGCAGAACAGGGACAAATCGCATGATGAGGAAACGCTTATCTGTGTCCAGTCAGTCCAGTCAGACCAGTCAATCCAGGCTGCGGGCCAGTTCCATGGCCTCTTCAATCCGGTCCACGGCGTGAATGGTCAGCCCTTCAAAAGCCTTGTCATTCTTCTTGGGCGCGTTCGCCTTGGGCACCACCGCCACGGAGAAACCGAGCTTGGCGGCTTCCTTCAGGCGTTCCTGTCCGCGCGGCGCCGGGCGCACTTCACCGGCCAGACCGACCTCACCAAACGCGAGGAAACCTTTGGGCAAAGGCTTGCCGCGCAGACTGCTGGTGATGGCCAGCATCACCGCCAGGTCGGCCGCCGGCTCACTGATGCGCACGCCGCCCACGGCGTTGACGAACACATCCTGATCCATGCAGGCCACGCCAGCGTGGCGGTGCAGTACCGCCAGAAGCATGGCCAGGCGGTCCCGTTCCAAGCCGACCGAGAGGCGCCTTGGCGAAGGGCCGCCGCTGTCCACCAGGGCTTGAATTTCCACCAGCATGGGGCGTGTGCCTTCCAGCGTCACCAGCACGCAACTGCCGGGTACGGGCTCACTGTGCTGGGAGAGAAAGATGGCGCTCGGGTTGCTCACACCTTTGAGGCCTTTTTCGGTCATGGCAAACACGCCGATCTCATTCACGGCGCCAAACCGGTTCTTGATGGCGCGCACCAAGCGGAAACTGCTGTGCGTGTCGCCCTCGAAATACAGAACCGTGTCGACCATGTGTTCCAGCACGCGCGGGCCAGCCAGCGCGCCTTCCTTGGTCACATGGCCCACCAGCACAATCGCCACGCCGCTGCTCTTGGCCGCGCGGGTCAGGTGGGCCGCGCATTCGCGTACCTGGGCCACCGATCCCGGCGCGCTGGTCAGCTGTTCCGAATAGACGGTCTGGATCGAATCGATGATGGCTATCGCCGGCCTTTGCGCGTCCAGCGTGGCGAGAATCTTTTCGAGCTGGGTTTCAGCGAGCACCTTGACCTGGGAGCCATCCAGACCCAGGCGCCTGGATCGAAGCGCGACCTGAGCGCCACTTTCCTCACCCGTGACGTAGAGGGTGGCCAATCCGCTCTTTTGCAAGGCATCCACCGCCTGCAACAGCAAAGTCGATTTGCCAATCCCCGGGTCGCCGCCGATCAGCACCACGCCGCCTTCGACAATGCCGCCGCCGAGCACGCGGTCCAGTTCGCCAATGCCGGTGGGCGTGCGCTGTACGTCTGTGGCCTCAATGTCGGCCAGGGTGGTCACCGCGCTGGCAGGGGCGAGCGCGGCAAAGCGGTTCTTGGACGCGCTGGCAGGCCCGGATTCGGCCACGGTTTCCACCAGCGTGTTCCATGCGCCGCATGCAGGGCACTTGC
>JBNKNN010000152.1:0-12288 GCA_050293865.1 Hydrogenophaga sp.
GCGGGTCCACGGCATCGCGGCCGAGATCGACGCTCTCCAGAACCTGTTCTTTGCCGACAAGCGATTCAAGATGCTGGTGGTGCTGCAAGGCACCGACACTGCCGGCAAAGATGGCACAGTGCGGGGCGTTTTCAGTCTGACCAGCCCGTTGGGCGTGCGCACAGTGGGCTGGAAAGCACCGACCGAAGTGGAACGCGAGCACGATTTTCTTTGGCGTATTCACCAGCAGGCGCCACGCGCTGGCGAGATCATGGTGTTCAACCGAAGCCACTATGAAGATGTACTGGTTCCTAGCGTCAACGGCTGGATCAACCAGGAAGAGACCCGCCTGCGCTACCAGCACATCAACGATTTCGAACGACTGCTTACCGAGTCCGGCACCGTGGTACTCAAGTTCATGCTGCACATCAGCAAGGACGAGCAGCGTGAAAGGCTGCAAGACCGACTGGACGACCCGACCAAGCACTGGAAGTTCAGCATGGGAGACCTGCAGGTACGCGAACAATGGGACGCCTATCAAGCTGCCTACGAGGACTTCCTCAATGCGACGAGCACGCCATGGGCGCCGTGGAACGTCGTGCCCGCCGACTCCAAAACCCATCGCAATCTGATGGTGGGTACTGTCGTCAAGACGGTGATGGAAAGACTCGATCTTTGTTTTCCCCTCCAAGACCCGCAACATGCGGGCTTGCGTGTGACCTGACTACTCTGCCCTGCCGCGAAACGCACCGGACCCTGCCATGACTCAACTCAAAGCCGAATATCAAGCGCTGGCCAACTACCGCCCTGCCCACAAAGTGCGATTCGTCACCGCCGCCAGCCTGTTCGACGGCCACGACGCCGCCATCAACATCATGCGGCGCATCCTGCAAGGCATGGGCGCCGAGGTGATCCATCTGGGCCACAACCGATCGGTGGATGACGTGGTGACGGCCGCGCTGCAAGAGGATGTGCAAGGCATTGCCATCAGCTCCTACCAGGGTGGACACGTCGAGTATTTCAAGTACATGGTGGATTTGCTCAAAGAGCGAGGCGGCGAGCACATCAAGGTGTTTGGCGGCGGCGGCGGCGTGATCGTTCCCGGAGAAATCCGAGAGCTCATGGACTATGGCGTTGCCCGCATCTACAGCCCGGAGGATGGTCAGCAAATGGGCCTGCAGGGAATGATCGGCGAGATGATCATGCGATGCGACCATGACATCAGCGGCTATGCGCCCAAGGACATCAGTTCCATCCAAGGCCACGAACCACAACACTGGCGAGGGCTGGCGCAGTTGATCACCGCACTGGAGAACGGGCAGGCCTCGCCTGACTTGCGCTCTGAGCTGAACGCCGCTGCCAAGTCCTGCCAGACGCCGGTGCTGGGCATCACTGGAACCGGCGGTGCAGGCAAGTCGAGTCTGACCGACGAACTGGTACGCCGCCTGCGCCTGGATCAGGAAGACGCACTGCGAGTCGCGGTGATCTCCATTGACCCTTCCCGGCGCAAGAGCGGTGGTGCGTTGCTCGGCGATCGTATTCGCATGAACGCCATCGGCCCCTGGCAGAAGGGACCGAGAGTCTATGTGCGCTCACTGGCGACAAGAGAGGCCGGCAGCGAAGTCAGTGCGGCATTGCCAGATGTGATTGCAGCCTGCAAAGTGGCAGGCTTTGATCTTGTGATCGTGGAAACATCGGGTATCGGTCAGGGAGACGCCGCCATCGTGCCGCACGTGGACGTGCCCATGTACGTCATGACGCCAGAGTTCGGGGCTGCCAGCCAACTCGAGAAGATCGACATGCTCGACTTCGCCGAGTTTGTCGCCATCAACAAATTCGATCGCAAAGGGGCCGCCGACGCGCTGCGCGACGTGGCAAAACAGGTGCAACGGAACCGCGAAGCCTTCGGCCAGACACCGGAACAGATGCCGGTATTCGGAACAATGGCCTCCAGGTTCAATGACGACGGTGTCACCGCTCTCTACCAGGCATTGAAGCCACGACTGCAAGGTCTGGGCTTGGGGCTGAAGGACGGCCGTCTGCCACTGGTCACAGTGCGCCACAGTACCAATCAGACACCCGTGATTCCCGCGCCGCGCGTTCGCTACTTGGCCGAAATCGCCGACGGGGTGCGTGGCTACAAGCGCCGTGCCGTGGAACAGTCGCGCCTGGCACGCGAAGTGCAGCAGTTGCGCGAGGCGGCGCGCATGCTCGCAGAGGAAAAGGCACATCGCCCCAAAGCTGCGGAGGCATCCAATGATCTGGCCGCGCAACGCGAGCAACGCTTGCACCCCGATGCGCGCAAGCTGCTGTCTCAGTGGCCGGATCTGGTGCAAGCCTATGCGGGTGACGAGTATGTGGTGAAGATCCGCGACAAGGAGATCCGCACCGCGCTGACCCATACCACGCTCTCCGGCAACAAGATCAGAAAGGTCGCCCTGCCCCGCTACGAAGACGAAGGTGAGTTGCTCAAGTGGCTGATGCTGGAGAACGTGCCTGGCAGTTTCCCTTACACCGCTGGCACCTTTGCTTTCAAGCGCGAGAACGAAGATCCGACCCGCATGTTTGCCGGAGAAGGAGACGCGTTCCGAACCAACCGCCGCTTCAAACTGCTCTCGGAGGGCATGCCTGCCAAAAGGCTGTCAACGGCATTTGACTCGGTCACCTTGTATGGCCACGACCCGGAACCGCGACCGGATGTCTACGGCAAGGTGGGCAACTCAGGGGTAAGTATCGCTACGCTGGATGACATGAAGGTGCTCTACAGCGGCTTTGACCTATGCCATCCAGCCACTTCGGTGTCCATGACCATCAACGGCCCTGCTCCGGCCATCCTGGCCATGTTCATGAATACGGCCATTGACCAGAACGTCGACAAATTCCGTGAAGACATTGGGCGTGACCCGTCCGACACGGAAGAGGCCAAGATCCGCGAATGGGTGCTCGCCAATGTGCGCGGCACCGTGCAAGCCGACATCCTCAAGGAAGACCAGGGCCAGAACACTTGCATCTTCAGCACCGAGTTCAGCTTGAAGGTCATGGGCGACATCGCTGAGTACTTCGTGCACCATGACGTGCGAAACTTTTACTCCGTCTCCATCAGCGGCTACCACATCGCTGAAGCCGGCGCGAACCCGATCAGCCAGTTGGCCTTCACGCTGGCCAATGGTTTTACCTTTGTCGAGGCCTACCTGGCCCGGGGCATGCACATTGACGACTTTGCGCCCAACCTGAGTTTCTTCTTCAGCAACGGCATGGACCCCGAATACACCGTTCTCGGCCGCGTGGCACGCCGCATCTGGGCTGTTGCCATGAAAGAGAAGTATGGAGCCAACGAGCGCTCGCAGAAGCTCAAGTACCACATCCAGACATCGGGACGCAGCCTGCACGCACAGGAGATCCAGTTCAACGACATCCGCACCACGTTGCAGGCCCTGATCGCCGTCTACGACAATTGCAACAGCTTGCACACCAACGCGTTCGACGAAGCCATCACCACGCCCACCGAAGAGTCGGTGCGACGTGCCATGGCGATCCAGCTCATCATCAACCGCGAATGGGGACTGGCCAAAAACGAGAACCCCAACCAGGGCGCTTTCGTCATCGACGAGCTCACCGAACTGGTAGAAGAGGCCGTGCTGGCAGAGTTCGAGAAGATCACCGAGCGCGGCGGCGTTCTGGGCGCTATGGAAACGGGGTATCAACGCGGCCAGATTCAGGAAGAGAGCATGCACTATGAAATGCTCAAGCACACTGGCGAGTATCCGATCATCGGTGTGAACACCTTCCGCAATCCCAATGGCGACCCAGTCCCCGAGTCCATCGAACTGGCCCGCTCGACGGAGGACGAAAAGCAATCACAGCTGAGGCGCCTGGCGGCTTTCCACGACGCTCACGCAAATGAGGCACCGGCCATGCTGGAGCGTTTGCAGCAAGCCGTGATCAGAGATGAGAACGTGTTCAACGTCCTGATGGAAGCTGTTCGGGTGTGCTCGCTCGGGCAGATCACCGCGGCCCTGTTCGAAGTGGGAGGCCAATACCGCCGCAGCATGTAGAAGACAAACGTCACTGGTGGGTCGCGCCCGGTACACTGGATGCACCATGCGCACCGAAGCCTTGCTCGCCTATATCCTGCTGACTGCACTTTCCTCGGCCACGCCAGGGCCCGCTGTGCTGCTCGCGCTCCGCAATGGGGCGATGCTGGGATTGCGTGCAGCCTTCATTTCCACGATGGGCAATCAACTCGGCCTGCTGACACTGGCAGGAGGTTCACTGCTTGGTCTTGGCCTGGTCCTGGACAGCTGGCCCTGGATATTCGGCGTGATCAAATGGGTGGGTGCGGCCTATCTGGTCTGGCTCGGTTGGCGAATGTGGCGTTCTTCTGGCGCCTTCTCCGTGCCATCAAGAGTACAAGGACCCGATGAAAAACCCCACGCCCGTGGCCCATCGCCCTGGGTGCTGGCGCGCACCGGTATGTGGATATCCCTGACCAACCCCAAGGCCGTGCTGTTCTTTACCGCGTTGTTCCCGCAGTTCATCCATGCGCAAGCACCGGTTGCGCCACAGTTCGCACTCTTGCTGGGCGTCACGGTAGCCATCTCCGTGGCTTGCCTGCTCGCCTATGCCTGGCTGGCGAACCATTCCAGGCAGTGGCTGGGCAAACCAGGCATCGCGCTTCGAATCAACCGGGCCGCCGGTGGTGTGTTCATGGCTTTTGGCGCGGCCTTGATCGCATTCGACGTCGACGTTCGACGGGCTTGAGCCCCCACAGTAACGGCGCGGTTGAAACCATAATACGTTCGCAGTAAACGATGAGACCCAGGCACTCGTCGAAAGTCACCAAGCACCGTTGCCACGCCATTTGAGCGTGAAAAAATGCACAAAGGTCCAAAGCAAAAACATGGGGGCGAATTACCTGCCTTTTCTGCGGACCGGCTAGAAGCCGCTTCAACGCTCAGCTTTTAGTTTGAGAGCATAAATCTGCATACCTTTGGCGCACTCCAACACGCGCCGGCAAGGTCGATAGAGGTTTCAATGCCCCACACATTCGCAAACGGATGGTGGGCTGATGGAGCCCCACATGATCGATCGTCTCACATACGTATTCAAAACCGCACCACTTTTCCGCTTGCTGGCAGGTGCGATGGCGATGCTGCTGGCTGGCTCCGCCCTGGCGCAACAAGTCCCCACCGAGCGGTTGGAAACGCTGGCCAACAAAGCCGCACTCGAGGGGGAGGTGCGGGTCATCATCGGGCTCAAAGTCGACGTACAGCCAGAGGGTCAACTCTCCAACAAGGCAATCTCCGACCAGCGTGCAAAGCTGCGGCAGGCACAGGACAAGCTGGCGCGCACCACCCTGGCGCTTGGTGGAAGCAAAGTGCTCGCCAAGTTCACGACAGTCCCACACATGGTGGCGTCGGTCGACGCCAACGCGCTGGCTCGCCTGAGCGCATCAGCAGAAGTCGCCACCATTGAGGAGGACGAGGCTGTCCCCATGGCCCTGGCACAGAGCACGGAGCAGGTGGGTGCCACGACAGCATGGAGCCAAGGCTATCGTGGCGCGGGCAAAACGGTGGCAGTCCTCGACACGGGGGTGGACAAAACGCATCCCATGCTCGCGGGTAAGGTGGTATCGGAGGCGTGCTACTCGACAAACTACAGCAACTACGTGGAGTCGGTGTGCCCTGGCAAAGTTGCCGAGAGCACTGCTTCTGGATCCGGACAAGCCTGCAGCTATATGTCGGCTGGTTGCGCCCACGGCACGCATGTCGGAGGCATCGTCGCTGGAAATGGCGGTACTGCCGATACGCAAGGTGTTGCGCCAGAGGCCAATCTCATCGCCATCCAGGTGTTCAGCTACTTCCCGAACAGCAGCGCCGTCATGTCCTATACCAGTGATCAGATCAAGGGTCTGGAACGTGTCTACGAACTGCGCAACACCTATGACATCGCCTCGGTCAACATGAGCCTGGGCGGCGGCCGCTACTACAGCCAGTGCGACTCGGGCCGCTCAGCCTTCAAGGCAGCCGTGGACAACCTTCGCTCAGTTGGCATCGCAACCATCATCGCCAGCGGAAACGACGGCTACACAGACTCCATTTCTGCTCCAGCTTGCGTCTCAAGCGCCATCAGCGTAGGGGCAGTTTGCGACTCTGGCCCAGATGCATCTCGCTGCGCCCAAGGCGTGGGCGGTATTGCCTCGTACTCGAACATCGCGAGCTTCATCGATCTGCTTGCGCCCGGCAGCTATATCCGGTCATCCGTTCCCGGTGGCGGCTACCAATCATGGAGCGGTACCTCAATGGCAGCTCCACATGTGGCTGGCGCATGGGCTCTGCTCAAAGAAGCCAACCCTGAAATGTCGGTCACTGATGGCTTGGTCACGCTACGTTCTGGCGCGCAAATGGTAAACGACACGCGTCCTGGAGGAACCGAAACCGATTTGCGAAGCCTGTACATGGAATTCATGACCTCTTTGGAAACCAAGCTACAAGTGAGCTTGGGAGGTCTTGGCGCGGGCCTGGTGACATCCGCCAACGGCGACATTCTTTGCGGAGGCGACTGCGAACAAACCTACTCCTCCGCTGTCACTGTAGAACTGAAGGCAACCGCGTCCAGCAACTCGGAGTTCGCTGGCTGGACAGGTGCTTGCACGGGAACCGGACCATGCGCACTGGAGATGGACAAGAGCCACACGGTCAAAGCCAACTTCCGACTGAAGCAAGCCGAGACCGTTCACAAACCCCGTTGGCTGCAGAACCGCCGTCCAACTCGCATCAGCACCAGCAGCTTCAGGGAACACGTGCGCAGACTGCACGCCAACATGACTTCTTCCTACGCTTCGCGACAGTCTTCCGACTTCGCCACCAAAGCCAAATGCTCCACCACCGGCGGCTGCGCAAAATAGGGGCCTACGATCGCTCGCCAGGCCGCAAAAGCGTCCGAGCCGCGGAAGGTTACGGTGTGGTCTTCCAGGGTGGCCCAGTAGATCATGAGGACGAAGCGGTCTGGACTTTCGATGCTTCGGTTGACCTTGTACCCATTGAAGCCAGGCGACTTGGCTATCACGCTTTCAATGCCACGAACGATGGCTTTCTCAAATTCGGCTGCTTTGGAGGCGTCAATGCGTATGTCGGCCAGCTCGAGAATCATGGGGGTCTCCTGTTCTGTGTTCAGTGTTGCGGGAAGCTGAGCTCCCCGGGCAGATATCAGAGGCTGGCCTCTGTGAGTTGCGTCAGCGCCAGGCGCTCCTCCCGAATCATATCCACTGCCTTCTCGGCCATCATGATCACAGGGGCATTGGTATTGCCTCCCACGATACTGGGCATGACCGATGCATCCACCACACGCAAGCCAGACACGCCCGAGACCTTCAATTGGGGCGAGACCACGGCTTCAGGGCCCGAGCCCATCCGGCAACTGCCCACAGGGTGGTAGATGGTGTCGGCGTGGTCACGCAAAAAAGTTTCGATTTCGCTGTCCGTGCACGCCCAAGCCGACGTGGCAGACTCCACCCCGCCGAATTGTGCCAGCGCTGGCTGGCTCATGATGGCCCGCATGCTTTTGAAACCTCGCACAAGACGGGCCACGTCGTCCTGGTGGGAGAGAAATGCTGGGTCGATCAACGGCGCTGCCTGAGGGTCGGCACTGGCCAGACGCAGGCTTCCCCTGCTCAGGGGCCTGAGCAGGCAAACATGGCAAGAATAGCCGTGCCCCAACGCGGTCTTGCGGCCATGATCCACCAGCTTGCCCACCACCAGGTGCAGCTGCAAATCGGGAATGGGCTCGCCCGGATCGCTCTTGATGAAGCCTCCGGCCTCGGCGAAGTTCGTTGTGAGCATGCCTTCGCGCCGCGTGCGCCAGTCAGCCACCCCTTTGAGGCCCTTTAGCACGCCCATCAGGGACAGACCGAAGGTGTCGGTCAGCGCTGGTGCATTGACCACCATTGTCACGTCCACATGATCATGCAAGTTGCTTCCGACACCCGGCAAATCCACCACCGAACGAATGCCAAGCGGCGCCAGGTGCTCAGCAGGGCCGATGCCAGAGAGCAACAGCAATTGCGGTGACCCAATGGCGCCAGCACTCAGAAGGACTTCGCCTCCTGGCGCCAACCTGAGTACCGTCTCTTTGCCGCGCCCGCCATCGGGCCGGTACGCCACGCCAACCGACTGGGGCTGCCCCTCTCCTGCGTCCGTCACGACGCGGGTGACTAGCACATTGGTGAGCACTGTGAGGTTGGGACGATCCAGGTGAGGGGTCAGATAGGCCTTGGCTGCGCTGAAGCGTTCACCGTCGCGATGGGTCACCTGGTAGGCACCGATACCTTCCTGGTCTGCCCCGTTGAAGTCATGGTTCAGTCGGTACCCTGCCTGTTCACCCGCCACCAGAAACGATTTCAGCAAGGGGTTGGGGCTTCGCAGATCCATCACGTTGAGCGGGCCGCCTGTGCCGTGCCAAGCGTCTGCGCCTCGTTCGTTGTGCTCCGCTCGTTTGAAATATGGCAACACATCGTTGAAAGACCAGCCCGGATTTCCCTCCTGCGCCCAGCGGTCATAGTCCCGCGGATGGCCACGCGTATAGATCATGGCGTTGATGGAGCTGGATCCTCCCAGCACCTTGCCGCGGGGTTGGTATCCGCGTCGCCCGTTCAAGCCTGCTTGCGGCACCGTCTCAAACGCCCAGTTGGCCTGCCCCGTTTTCGCCATGACAGCCAGTCCTGCCGGGCAATGCACCAGAACGCTGGTATCGGCCGGCCCTGCTTCCAGCAGCACCACTTTGATGGTTGGGTCTTCGCTCAGGCGCCCGGCCAGCACACAACCCGCCGAGCCTCCTCCGACCACGATGTAGTCAAACATGATGTCTCCACTTTGTCATTGGCGAGTCAAGCATCCGCGGGACAATACCTTATGGGTGCCCGATGGCTCCGGGCCACCACCCGCCACGTTTTCAAGGTAGCACAGGCGCCGACACCAAGGTAGGCAGAGCCGTCTAGGGCCAACGCGACGGCCGATGCCCGCCTGTCCTGCCGACGCAGGGCCTGGTTCGTGCGAATACTGGCGAGCGGGCACAATGGACAGAAGGCTAGGTAAAGGGACAGGGCATGACAGCATCAGTCCATCCCCCCCATCCTTCCAGATATTTACTCATTCATTCAACACACACGCACAAGCGAGAGCAGGAGAAAACTGAGATGAGCGCAATTCAAACCGTGGGCATTGTCGGCTCGGGAACCATGGGCAACGGCATCGCGCAAGCATGCGCGACCAGCGGCCTCAACGTGGTCATGGTCGATATTGCCCAGGACGCGGTCGACAAGGCCGTGAAGACGATTGGCAGCAGCCTGGACCGTCTGATCAAGAAAGAAAAGATCAGCCCAGCAGACAAGGATGCAGCCCTCGGGCGCATCATCGCCTCAACCAGCTATGACGATCTCAAAAGCGCCGACATTGTGATCGAAGCCGCCACCGAGAATGAGCCGCTCAAGCTCAAGATTCTCAAGCAACTGGATGACATGTTGGCCCCTGAAGTGATCCTTGCCAGCAACACCAGTTCAATCTCCATCACCAAGCTGGCTGCCAGCACGGAGCGCGCGGATCGGTTCATCGGCATGCATTTCTTCAACCCCGTGCCCATGATGGCGCTGGTAGAGATCATTCGCGGCCTTCAGACCAGCGACGCCACCCACGAAGCTGTGCGCCAACTGGCCACCGATCTGGGCAAGACACCCATCACTGTCAAGAATGCACCAGGCTTTGTTGTCAACCGGTTGCTGGTCCCCATGATCAACGAAGCCTTCTTCGTGCTCGCAGAAGGCCTGGCCACGCCGGAAGAGATCGACGAGGGGATGAAACTCGGATGCAACCACCCCATCGGCCCGCTGGCCCTTGCTGACCTGGTCGGACTTGACGTGTGTCTTGCCGTGATGGACGTGTACTTCGAAGGATTTGCCGACTCCAAGTACCGGGCATGCCCACTGCTGCGCGAGATGGTAGAAGCCGGCTGGCTGGGGCGCAAAACCGGTCGTGGCGTCCATACCTACTGATCGACAGATTTTCTTTTTGTTTTCAAGCAGTTACCGACCAAATCTCTGATAGAAGCCGGACCGGCCGGGCGCACCAAAGCGGGCGCCCGGCTTTTTTTTGCGCCAGATCAAAGTCACGACGGCGAGGCTTTGAATAATGGAACGCAACTGACAGAGAAGAAGGAGCCAGAGATGAATGCAGCGACCCTATCCATCGACGTCTTTGAGTTTCTGGATGACACCCACCGCGAAATTCAACGCCAGATCAAGCAGCTTCATGCGCTGGTCGATGCCATCGAGTCAGACGGCCTCAACCAGGCCACGCGCGACATGGCCCGCGAGGTACTCGACTTCTTCAACACTGAAGCCAGACAACACCACCTCGATGAGGAAAAGCATGTGTTTCCCTCCTTGCTCGCCAGCGCGGACACCAACGTGGTGCAGGCCGCTCAACACCTGACGCAAGACCACGGCTGGCTCGAGGAAAACTGGATCCAGATCGCGCCTTCGCTGGAAGCGGCCACCAGTGGCAACCTGTGGTTCGACCCAGTGGAGTTGCGCCACGCGCTTGATGTGTTCGAAGCGCTGTACGCGGACCACCTGTTGCTCGAGGAATCGATTGCTTATCCGGAAGCCAAGAAACGATTGGAGAGCGCCGACACCGTTGGCATGGGCCGCGAAATGGCCAAGCGCCGTGCAGTGCAACAAGCCAAGCACCAGGAAGAGCAAGGCGAATGAGCCTGACCTGAATGGTTGCGGGGGCATGGACGCGCGCTCGGCAAGCGCGGGCCTGCGGCGATAAGATGACTGTTGGCGATGGTCGCCCTTTGTAGGGGGTACAAGGCCTACTATCGGTACAAAAGAGAACCAAAGGAACCCATGCGCGAATTCGACTTTGACCTGTTTGTGATTGGCGGCGGTAGTGGCGGCGTGCGGGCCGCCCGCATGGCGGCGCAGCGTGGCGCACGGGTTGCCATGGCGGAAACGCTCGGCATCGATGGTCTAGGCGGCACATGTGTCAATGTGGGTTGCATCCCCAAGAAGCTCTACAGCTACGCCGCGCATTACCACGACGCTTTTGAAGAGGCTGCTGGCTACGGCTGGGAGGTTCAACCACCCAGCCTGGACTGGGAGAAGCTCAAACTGCAACGGGGAAAGGAAATCAGCCGCCTCAACGGTGTCTACGACCAGATGTTGAGAGGCGCAGGTGTCACCGTGCTTAACGGCTTCGCGCGCATTGACGGTGAACACGCCGTCACTTTGGCCACACTGAGTCAGGACGGCAACCCGGGCCACCAATCCTTCACTTCCAGGAACATACTCATTGCTACCGGGGGCACCCCTTTCGTGCCGCATTTCCAGGGGCGTGAACACGTCATCACTTCTGATGCCATCTTCGACCTTCACCCCTTTCCCAGGAAGCTGGCTGTGGTAGGAGGAGGCTATATTGCCTGCGAGTTTGCCAGCATCTTTCAGGGACTGGGCGCACAAGTTTCCTTGCTCTACAGAGGCGAACAGATCCTGCGCGGCTTCGACGAGGAAATCCGACATTTCGTTTCGGCTGAGATCGCCAAATCTGGCGTGGACATTCAGCTCGGTGCGGACGTCGTGTGCGTGACCGAGTCAGGATCAGGCAGCGAAGCCGCTTACTGCGTTGAACTCGAAGGGGGCGGTCGGGTACATGCCGACGCTGTGCTCTACGCCACCGGTCGCAGGCCCAACGTCGAAGGCCTGGGCCTGGATACGGTAGGCATCAATCAGGGCGGCCAGGGCGAAGTCATCGTCAACGAGTGCTACCAGACCAACGTGCCCAGCGTCTACGCTGTGGGCGACGTCACCAACCGAGTGCAACTCACGCCAGTGGCTCTCGGTGAGGCCATGGTCGTGGTCGACCATCTGTTTGGCCCAGCCCAAGGCAAATCGGCTCGCAGCATGGACTACGACTTCATTCCGACCGCAGTGTTCACGCACCCGAACATAGGCACGGTCGGATTCAGCGAAGAGGAAGCTCGCGAAAAATTCGGCGCGATCCAAGTGTTCAGAAGCGAGTTCCGCGCGCTCAAGCACACCCTTTCAGGTAGCACGGAGCGCACACTCATGAAGCTGGTCGTTGACTCGGCAAGCGACCGCGTGGTCGGCCTTCACATGGTCGGCGCGGACGCGGGAGAAATCGTACAAGGCTTTGCCGTCGCCATGCGCGCCGGCGCCACCAAGGCCGTGTTCGATTCCACCATCGGCATCCACCCGACAGCGGCAGAAGAATTCGTCACCATGAGGGAGCCAGT
>JBNKNN010000153.1:0-2630 GCA_050293865.1 Hydrogenophaga sp.
GGCGCGTTCTTCAGCGGATTGTCGTCCTGCGGCCACTCGCCACGCTCGATGCTGCGGATCTCTTCGCGGATGGCGATCATCGCCTCGATGAAGCGGTCCAGTTCTTCCAGTGTTTCGCTCTCAGTAGGCTCCACCATCAACGTGTTGGCCACGGGGAAGGAGAGGGTGGGCGCATGGAAACCGTAGTCCATCAGGCGCTTGGCCACATCTTCGGCCATCACGCCGCTGGTTTCCTTCAGGTCGCGCAGGTCCAGAATGCACTCGTGCGCCACGTGGCCGTTGGCGCTGGCGTACAGCGTCGGGTAGTGGCCGGCCAGGCGCTTGCTGATGTAGTTGGCGCTCAGAATGGCGGTTTCCGTGGCATGTTGCAGGCCTTCGGCGCCCATCATGCGGATGTACATCCAGCTGATGGGCAAGACAGCGGCGTTCCCGTACGGGGCTGCGGAGACGGCCCCCACGGCACCTTGGGCACCCGTGCTGGCGCCCTGTGCAGTTGCCGTGGCATGGCCCGGCAGGAAAGGCACCAAGTCTTCCACCACACACACTGGGCCAACGCCGGGGCCGCCGCCGCCGTGCGGAATGCAGAAGGTCTTGTGCAGGTTCAGGTGGCTCACATCACCGCCGAACTCGCCCGGTGCAGCCACGCCCACCAGCGCGTTCATGTTGGCGCCGTCCACATACACACGGCCACCGTACTGGTGCACCATGGCACACAGGTCTTTGACCTGCGTTTCGAAAACGCCGTGGGTGGACGGGTAGGTGATCATCACGGCCGCCAGTTTGTCAGCATGCTGCTCGCACTTGGCTTTGAGGTCCACCAGGTCCACGTTGCCTTCCGCATCGCACTTGGTCACGACCACTTGCATGCCCACCATCTGTGCCGATGCCGGGTTGGTGCCGTGGGCCGATTGCGGGATCAGGCAGATGTTGCGGTGGGCATCGCCACGCGATGCATGCCAGGCCTGGATGGCCAGCAGGCCGGCATATTCGCCCTGCGAACCGGCGTTTGGCTGCAGGCTGATACCGGCGTAGCCTGTGGCCTGGCAGAGCCAGTCGCGCAGTTGCTCGTCGAGCAGCTCGTAGCCCTTGAGCTGATCCGCCGGAGCAAAGGGGTGGATGCCGGCGAATTCGGGCCAAGTGATGGGAATCATCTCGCTGGTCGCATTGAGCTTCATGGTGCACGAGCCCAGCGGGATCATGCTGCGGTCCAGCGCCAGGTCTTTGTCGGACAGGGCTCGGATATAGCGCAGCATGCCAGTTTCGCTGTGGTAGCTGTTGAAGACCGGGTGCGTCAGGAAATCGCTGGTGCGGCGCAGCTCGGCAGGGATCAGCGGTTCCACGCCTTTTTCAAAGCCATCGAAGTTCGGCAGGTTTTGGCCATCCTGGGCAAACACCGACCACAGCAGCGCAATGTCTTCGCGCGTGGTGGTTTCGTCCAGAGAGATGGTGATGTACTCGCCCCAGTAGATGCGCAAGTTGGCGCCCTTGGCCACAGCCTTGGCGACCAGCGCTTGTGTATCGGCTCCCGTGTGCAGCGAGAGCGTGTCAAACGCGCTGTCGCTGCGTAGCGGCGCACCCAATTGCTTCAAACCGGCTGCCAGGATGGCGGTGTAGGCCGCTACACGTTGGGCAATGCGCTTGAGGCCTTGCGGGCCGTGGTAGACGGCGTACATGCTGGCCACAACCGCCGGCAATACCTGCGCCGTGCAAATGTTGGAGGTGGCCTTCTCGCGGCGGATGTGCTGTTCGCGGGTCTGCAGTGCCAGGCGGTAGGCCGGCTTGCCGTGCACGTCTACACTCACGCCCACCAGACGGCCGGGCAGCGAACGTTTGAACGCATCCTTGCAGGCCATATAGGCTGCGTGCGGGCCGCCCGCACCCATGGGCATGCCGAAGCGCTGAGTGGTGCCGATGACGATGTCGGCGCCGAATTCACCGGGGGATTTCAGCAGCGTCAATGCCAACAGGTCAGCAGCCACGATGAATGCGGCTTGTTTGCCATGCGCCTTCTCGGCGTCGGCGCCCAGGTCGTCGATTCGGCCACTGGTCGTCGGGTAGGCAGCCAGCACAGCAAAGTAGTCGTCAGCGTCCAGCGCTGCCACCCACTCTGCGTGGGAGTTGGCCAGCTTCACCTCGAAGCCCATGGGCGCTGCACGCGTTTGGATGACTTCAATGACCTGAGGGTGGCAATCGCCAGCCACCACGAACACATTGCCCTTGGCCTTGACCGAGCGCTTGGCCAGCGTCATGGCTTCGGCCGCTGCCGTGGCCTCGTCCAGCATCGACGCATTGGCAATGTCCATGCCGGTGAGGTCTGTCACCATCGTCTGGAAATTCAACAGGGCTTCCATGCGGCCCTGAGAAATTTCAGCCTGATATGGCGTGTAAGCCGTGTACCAGGCGGGGTTCTCCAGGATGTTGCGCAGGATCACGCCCGGGGTATGCGTGCCGTAGTAGCCCTGGCCGATGAAGCTCTTGAAGATCTTGTTCTTCGAAGCGATGGCCTTGAGTTCGGCCAGCGCAGCCGCTTCCGTGGCGGCTGGAGGCAACTGCATGCCCTGGCTGCGGGCAATCGAGCGCGGCACGATCCCGTCGATCAGGGCGCGGCGCGATGCTTCTCCGATGACAGA
>JBNKNN010000154.1:0-7266 GCA_050293865.1 Hydrogenophaga sp.
CTTGGCCAGATGCTGGAAGCCCAACCTCGTATAGACCTGGGTGGTACCGATGCTGGCGTGTCCGAGAAGCTCCTGCACGGCTCGCAGGTCCCCGCTGGATTGAAGCAGGTGACTGGCATAGGAGTGCCGAAGCATGTGTGGATGAACGGGTGTAGCCAAGCCTGCCTGGATGGAGCGCTGCCTGAGCCGGCTGCGAATGTACTGTGGAGACAGCCGTCTGCCCCTGACGCCCACGAACAAGGCTGGATCGTCGGTGCCGAGCGAGGAACGCTCGCGCAGCCACTCACGCAAAGCGCCGATGGCGGCTGCACCAACGGGCACGGTGCGAGGCTTGCTGCCTTTTCCGGTCACATGGGCCACCGCGTCTTCGGCATCGATCCAGCCTGCAGCATCAGGGCTGGCCACCAGATCCAGCGCCACCAATTCGCCGATGCGCAAACCGCAGCCATAGAGCAATTCGACAATACAGTGGTCACGCGCATCGAGCACTGGGTCACCGGACGGGTCCCGGAAACTCGCCAATTGAACCGACTCGTCGACACCGAGCGCCTTGGGCAAAGGTTTGTCCGATTTGGGCGCTCGCACATCTTGAACCGGGTTGTGCGAGACAAGGCCTTGCCTTCCGAGCCAGCCGAAAAAGCCTCTCCAGCCCGAAAGAATGAGGGCTATGCCTCTCGGACCATGACCGCTCGAATGCAGGCTGGCAACCCAGCGGCGGAAGTCGTGGCTTTGCAACTCGCGAACACCTCGCCCGACGCTCGACGCATTGGCCAACAAACGGGATAGTGCCTCTGAGTACAGCACCTGGGTTCGATGCGCAAGACGCTTTTCAACCGCCACGTGCTGAAGATACGCGGCGACCAGTTCCTCGTCATCCTGCTCATGCAGGCGGTAAGCTGGCCTGTGGCTCAAGGCAACCTCGAGGGCGCAGCGGTTGTGGACATTCAGCCTTGGCCGGCAGAGGGTGGCAGCAACCGGGTCAATGCGGCGCTGGCGAACACCCCGATGCGCTCGAGGAATTCGGTCCCCATATCGGTGACGAAGCGGTTTTCGTCATCTGAGGCCAGGACCAGCAGCCCAAAGGTCTCGCCTGGCTCGCCTTCGCTCCTCTCAAAGCGCAAGGGGATGAGCGCCAGAGAAGCTGCTGCATCAGGATTGACCAACCAATTGGCCGCTTCCAACCCCGGATTGGCTCCGCAGTATGGCTGCACAAGCGAGCTGGCGAATGCCTGCACATCTTCACTCACGTCCTGTGCGAACGAAGCGGCCGCGTGCTCATTGGCGACGCTCCACAAACGGATCGCGACTTGCGGCACCTGAAAAAGCTCGGTGAGCTGATAGGCAATCTCGCCTGGCAGATCAGCCGCATCACGCGTCAGCAGCAAAGCCTTGGTCCAAGTTTGCAGCCGCGAGGCAATGGCTGAGTTTTCCTGTCCGTGCCGGATCATCTCTGCCGCACGCAGCTCCAGACCCCGAATCTTTTCACGCAGCAGCTCGGCCTGACGTTCCAGAAGGCCGACAGCTCGGTTGCCATGGGGGCTCGTGAGTTGAATGGTGGCCAGCGTCGCCGCATGTCGCTCGAAGAAGTCCGGCGTATTGACCAAGTAGTTGGCAATGTCGTCTTCTGTGATCGGAGAGAGTCCTGCTTGGGTCATGTGCTTTGATTCCGTCATTCGTCAGATCGTCTTGGTGTCTTGAAGTCTTGATGTCTTTTTGTCGGTCAAAAATCTTTCGATCACGCCAGATCTGGCAGTTCAATTTCGCCTTCAAAGACTGTGACCGCAGGGCCGGTCATCATCACTGGCGCGTCCCAAGCGGGCGCCCTTTGCCACTCTATCGTAAGTACGCCGCCACGAGTATGGACATTGACCCGCTCATCGAGCAGCCCCCGCCGGATACCGGCCACCACGGCCGCGCAAGCGCCTGTGCCGCAGGCTAGCGTTTCCCCCGATCCTCGCTCAAAAACCCGAAGTCGCACTTCCGCACGCCCGAGAACCTGCATGAACCCGGCATTGACACGAGTCGGAAAAGCCGGATGGTGCTCGATCAAAGATCCCCATTCATGGACAGGGGCGCTATCGACATCAGGCACAAGCATCACAGCATGGGGGTTGCCCATCGACAAGACTGATACGGGCGCAGTGTCGCCAACCGGCAGCGGGAGGTGCCATTGCTCGAAATCGCCCACGCGTTCGGCACGCAAGCCTTCGCCCACAAAAGGTATCTGCTGCAGATCGAATTCTGGCGCCCCCATGTCCACCGTGACGCGTCCGTCTTCGTTCATGTGCAGGCTCAGTGCGCCACGCTTGACCTTGACCCTCACCGGATTTCGGTCGGTCAAACCCTTTTCCTGGACATACCGCACAAAACAGCGCGCGCCGTTGCCACAGTGCTCGACCTCGCCACCGTCCGCATTGTGGATGACGTACTCGAAGTCGAAGGCATCAGAGGGCGCCGGCCGAACGGAGAGAATCTGATCGGCTCCCACGCCAAATCGCCGATCTGCCAGAAACCGGTATTGGGCCTCCGTCAGATGCAGGCGATCCCTGGTCTCATCGAGGACCACAAAGTCGTTGCCAGCGCCTTGCATCTTGGTAAATCTCAATTGCATCCCGGCATTATCCCGCTTTGCGGCCTGGTGCATCTGTGCTGCTTCGAAGTGCATCTCGGATATCAGGCATGCGATTGCGCACAAAACCAGTGCTGTTTTGTACACAATCGGCCCCACCAAGGCCCAAATATTCGCCATTTTTGCCTGGCACGCCATATGCATTCGCCTCAGCGCATGAACGAACGCACGGCATCCGCAGGGGTTGAGTTGGTGGCCCTGACCAAACGCTACGACGACGGCGAACCGGCTGTCGACGGTATCAACCTGCGCATCGAGCCTGGGAGTTACTGCTGTCTGCTGGGCCCCTCGGGTTGCGGCAAGAGCACCACGTTGCGCATGGTGGCCGGGCACGAGTTCGCCACCAGTGGCGACGTGCTGCTCGACAATCGCAACATCACCTGGCTGCCCGCAGCCGAGCGCGGCACCGCCATGATGTTCCAGAGCTTTGCGCTGTTTCCACACATGAGTGCGCTGGACAACGTGGCATTCAGCCTGAAGATGAAGGGTGTCTCTAAAGCAGAACGCCACAAAAGAGCGCAGGATCTGCTGGAGCGGGTGGCCATGGGGCACCTGGCGCACCGCAAACCGGCGGAACTCTCAGGTGGCCAACAGCAGCGGGTGGCGCTTGCACGTGCGCTCATCACCCAGCCCCGTGTCCTGCTGCTGGACGAGCCACTGTCGGCACTGGACCCATTCCTGCGAATTCAGATGCGCGCCGAGCTGCGTGCGTGGCAGAAAGAGCTGGGCCTGACTTTCGTCCATGTGACCCACTCGCAGGAAGAAGCCATGGCCCTGGCCGACCTCATGGTGGTGATGAACCAAGGGCGAATCGAGCAAGCCAACAGCCCTCATGTTGTCTACAACCGTCCCGCCAGTGAGTTCGTCGCCCGCTTCATGGGCGGCCACAACGTGGTTCATGCCCAAGGGCAAAAGCTGGCAGTGCGCAACGACCACATGCGCATTGCATTGGACTCTGCCTCAGGCGGCCTGCCTGCGCGCGTAACCGATATCGAGTACCAGGGCGTCTATGTGCTGGTGGGCCTGCAGGCTCAGGATGACATGGGCGAACAAGGTGTCTCCGTCATGGTGCCTGAAGCCCGTTGGGCTGAAGCGCCAGTCGCACTGGGCGATCAGGTGCGGCTGGACTGGACGCCAGAGCTGGCACACGGTCTGTGATGGCCACGCACTGATCCTCCCTACCCATCTCCATCCCTCAATCTATCTCCAGTTTCCTCCCTCCTTTTCCTCTTCCCTTTACCTTCCCCTTCCACCTCAGCACCCACGGAGTGATGACATGACCGATCAGAAACGCGCCCCACGTCAAGGCCTGCAACGCCGCACTTTGCTTCAAGGCACGGCCGGCATTTTGGCGACCGGACTGGCGCCCGCCATTCATGCGCAGGAAAAAATTGTTCTGCGCTATCTCGGCACGGCAGTGAACCAGGACAAAGCCATTGCTGAGAAGTTCATGGCCGACACTGGCATCGAGATCAAATACGTCGCGGTGACAACTGACGAAGTCACCAAGCGCGCCGTGACGGCACCAAACAGCTTTGACCTGATTGACACCGAATATTTCTCGCTCAAGAAGATCGTGCCCACCGGCAACCTAAAGGGCATCGATACCAAGCGCATCAAGAATGCCGACAAGATCACCACACTGTTCACCAAAGGCGAAGTCGGCGGCAAGATGGTGGGCGACCAGGGTACGGCCCCCAAGAAAGTGATGTACCTCGAGAGCGAGAAGAGCAAAGCGTTCTCTGCGTCACCGACCGAGTACATGACCTTGATTCCAACGGTGTACAACGCCGACACGCTCGGCATTCGCCCAGACTTGATCAAGCGCCCCATCAGCTCCTGGGCTGAACTGCTGAACCCAGAATTCAAGGGGAAGGCGGCCATCCTGAATATTCCGTCGATTGGCATCATGGACGCGGCCATGGTGGTCGAAGCCATGGGTATTCACAAGTACGCCGACAAGGGCAACATGACCAAGGCGGAGATCGACCTGACGATCAAGACACTGATCGAAGCCAAGAAAGCTGGCCAGTTCCGTGCCCTGTGGAAGGACTTCAATGAGTCCGTGAACCTCATGGCCTCTGGCGAAGTGGTGATCCAGTCCATGTGGAGCCCTGCCGTGACCGCTGTGCGAACCAAGGGTATCGATTGCGTGTTCCAGCCACTGAAAGAGGGCTATCGCGCCTGGGCCGCCGGCTTCGGTGTGCCGGCAACCCTCTCGGGCCGCAAGCTGGACGGCGCCTATGAATTCATCAACTGGTTTCTTGACGGCTGGGCGGGCGCCTACCTCAACCGCCAAGGCTACTACAGTGCCGTGCTCGATACCGCCAAGGCCAAGATGGAGGCATACGAGTGGGCGTACTGGATGGAGGGCAAGCCTGCCGAGCAGGATATCAAGAGCCCCAATGGCGACGTGCTGGCCAAAAAGGGTTCAATCCGTGACGGAGGGAGCTACGAACAGCGCATGGGTGGAATCGCTTGCTGGAACGCTGTGATGGATGAGAACGCGTACATGGTGCGCAAGTGGAACGAGTTCGTGGCGGCTTGATAGGCCCACCCCCGCCGGGCTTCGCCCGTCCCCCTCAAGGGGGCGGCGCGTGGCGGACCGGGAAACCCGGATCCGCCGCACCCGCAGCTTGTCTGCGCCGCCACGTTTGAGGCGGCTTTGGGCGGGGCGACGTGGCTTCGCAGTCGCCCATTCGACTCATGTATGCGATCAACCGATATCCCTTAACAGCCACCCATGAGCGCTTCTACTGTCACTCGCCAACCTGCCAAGGGCATTGCTGCCTGGTGGCAAGCCTTGCCGTTCTCGGCGGTGTTCGTGCTGTTCTTTCTGATCCCACTGGCTTTGGTGGTGATGGTGAGTTTCTGGGAGTACAACGAGTACGAGATTCTTCCGGCGTTCACCTGGGCCAACTACGCCGACATTTTTCAGGGCTGCGGTTCGCTGACGGACAACGGCGATTTGTGCGTCACTTTGTCGACCTACCTGTCCACACTCAAGTTCTCCGCGCTGGTCTGGTTCATCACCTTGGTGCTGGGGTTCGCTGTCGCGTACTTTCTGGCGTTTCACGTGCAGTCGGCCACCATGCAGACCGCCTTGTTTGTGCTGTGCACGGTGCCGTTCTGGACGTCCAACGTCATCCGCATGATTTCATGGGTACCCCTGCTCGGCCGCAACGGCCTGGTCAACCAGACCTTGATAAGCACCGGCGTCGTCGATACGCCCATTGAGTGGCTGCTGTTCTCTGATTTCTCGGTGGTGCTCGCCTTCGTGCACCTCTACACCATGTTCATGATCGTGCCCATCTTCAACAGCATGATGCGCATAGACCGAAGTCTGCTGGAGGCCGCCAGTGATGCGGGCGCCAGCGCATGGCAGACGCTTTGGAATGTGGTGATCCCCTTGTCCAAGACCGGCATCATCATTGGCTCGATCTTTGTCATCACCATTGTCATGGGTGACTTCGTCACGATCGGGGTGATGGGAGGTCAGCAGATTGCCTCCGTTGGCAAGATCATCCAGGTCCAGACTTCCTATTTGCAGTTCCCGCTCGCAGCGGCGAACGCCGTCATCCTTCTGGCCGTGGTGTTGATGATCATCTGGGGTCTCACGCGAATGGTTGATATCCGAAAAGAACTATGAACCCGCCGGTTGCTTGCTCTCTTCGCGCGCCCACTTTCCCCTTCAAGGCGGTGAACCCTGGGGCCTTGAAAGCCCGATTCCGCGGCAGCCTGGCGGTTGGGTTGTCATTCTCGAACATCACCCCAGACTGGGAGCGACACTGATGCAAGTTCGAGCCAAGGGATTCTGGCCACTGGCCATCGTCTTCACCCTTTTCGTGCTCTTTCTGTATGGGCCGATGTCAGTGATCTTCGTGCTGTCTTTTCAAGGCCCGGAAGGGGGCTTGACCTTTCCCTTGCGCGGGTGGTCAACGCACTGGTACCAGCAGTTGGCCGAAGGCCTGGGAACAGTGGATATCGGCTCGGCGTTTGTCAGGTCGCTCAAGCTAGGTGGTGCCGTGATGGTGTTGACCGTCGCGTTGTCGGTACTCGCAGGCCTCGCTTTTCGCAAGAGACTTCGTGGCGGCAACGCGCTGTTCTATGTCACCGTGGCCAGCCTCATCATGCCCTCCATCATCGTCTCTCTGGGGATCGGCTTGCAGTTCCGTTTGCTCGATGGCCTACTCAAGACGATGCTGGAATGGGTGGGCGCCGAAAACGTTCTGGCCGAGTACACCGCTGCTCTGGGTCTGTTCACATCGGCTCTGGGGGCGCATCTGACCTGGACACTTCCCTTTGGCCTGCTCATCATGTTTGCGGTTTTCAACCGCTTCAACCCGGCCTACGAGGAAGCCGCCAGGGACCTAGGGGCAACGCACTGGCAAACCTTTCGGCATGTGGTCATGCCCTTGATTGCACCCTCTGTAGTCGGCGTCGGCATGTTTGGTTTCACTCTGAGCTGGGATGAGATCGCACGCACGTCTCAGGCCATTGGCGACGTGAATACTTTGCCCCTGGAACTCCAAGGGCTCACCACCACCGTCACTACCCCGGCCATTTACGCGCTGGCCACAATCACGACCGTGGTGTCGCTGCTGGTGATGGTGTTGGCAGTCGGCCTGGCCAGCATT
>JBNKNN010000155.1:0-15600 GCA_050293865.1 Hydrogenophaga sp.
CACCTACAGCGGCCTGGGCTCGAATGAGAGCTGTTCCACCACCAGGGACGATGCCTTCTTCCACCGCTGCGCGGGTGGCGTGCAGGGCGTCTTCCACGCGGGCTTTCTTTTCCTTCATCTCGACTTCGGTGGCCGCACCGACCTTGATGACGGCCACACCGCCGGCCAGCTTGGCCACGCGCTCTTGCAGCTTCTCACGGTCGTAGTCGCTGGTGGCTTCCTCGATCTGCACACGGATCTGCTTGACGCGGGCTTCGATGTCTTCAGCAGCGCCTGCGCCGTCGATGATGGTGGTGTTTTCCTTGCCGACTTCGATGCGCTGAGCTTGGCCCAGGTCAGCCAGGGTGACTTTTTCGAGGCTCAGGCCCACTTCTTCAGAGATGACTTTGCCGCCGGTCAGGATGGCGATGTCTTCCAGCATGGCCTTGCGGCGGTCGCCGAAGCCAGGCGCCTTGACGGCCACAACCTTCAGGATGCCACGGATGGTGTTGACCACCAGGGTTGCCAGGGCTTCGCCTTCGACTTCCTCAGCAATGATCAGCAGAGGGCGGCTGGCTTTTGCCACGGCTTCCAGGGTAGGCAGCAGATCACGGATGTTGCTGATCTTCTTGTCGAACAGCAGAACAAACGGGTTCTCCAGGATGGCCGCTTGCTTCTCTGGGTTGTTCACGAAGTAGGGGCTGAGGTAGCCGCGGTCGAACTGCATGCCCTCGACGACGTCGAGTTCGTTTTGCAGGGACTTGCCGTCTTCAACGGTGATCACGCCCTCTTTGCCGACCTTGTCCATTGCAGCAGCGATGATTTCGCCGATGGAGGCGTCGCTGTTGGCAGAGATGGAGCCGACCTGAGCAATTTCCTTGCTGGTGGTGGTGGGCTTGGAAGCCTTCTGCAGTTCGCCGATCAGGGCCTCAACAGCACGGTCGATACCGCGCTTGAGGTCCATGGGGTTCATGCCGGCGGCGACATACTTCATGCCTTCGCGGACGATGGACTGGGCCAGAACGGTAGCGGTGGTGGTACCGTCACCGGCGTTGTCGCTGGTCTTGGAAGCGACTTCCTTGACCATCTGGGCACCCATGTTCTGGAGCTTGTCCTTGAGCTCGATTTCCTTGGCCACGGACACACCGTCCTTGGTCACGGTGGGGGCGCCGAAGGAGCGCTCGAGCACCACGTTGCGACCCTTGGGGCCCAGGGTGGTCTTGACTGCGTTGGCCAGGATGTTCACACCCTCGACCATGCGTGCGCGGGCTTCACCGCCGAAAACTACGTCTTTTGCTGCCATTGTTCAGGTTCCTTTACAGAAAATTGGTGTTGTCAGAGTGAAGTGATTACTCGACCACTGCGAACAGGTCGTCTTCCTTCATGACCAGCAGCTCGTCGCCATCAACCTTGACGGCCTGGCCGCTGTACTTGCCAAACAGGACGCGGTCGCCGACCTTGACGGTCAGGGCTTTGGTCTCGCCCTTGTCATTGGTCTTGCCTGGGCCGACGGCCAGCACTTCACCCTGGTCGGGCTTCTCTGCGGCGTTGTCGGGGAGCACGATGCCCGAAGCGGTCTTGGTTTCGTTTTCAAGGCGCTTGACGATCACGCGATCGGCGAGAGGACGAAGTTTCATTGCATCTCCTGAGATAAAACAGTGGATAAGAGGTCAAACATCGCGGGACCACTCCGTTACCGGACTGCCCCCGCCTGCAAGTCTCCGTGGGGTGGTGTTAGCACTCATCCCCAGCGAGTGCTAATGATAAGGGCGTCCGGCGGATTTTCAAGGGGCTCCGAGTGTTTTTCGTTATGGACCCACCCTGTTGGCATAACGCCAGTGACGGGTTACTGGTCCTGGTCTGCTGGTCGGCAGGGCCGGTGAACCGTGGCTTTCGAAGGGGTTGCAAGGGGCGAGCGGCAATTTCGAGGCATCTTGGCGGTCGTTGGGTTGCCATGAATCACGACCGTAGGCCAATGCGTGTTACATATTGTTTCGAAATCGTGTCGGGATAACGTCCGCACCCACAGCCATGAGAAGGAGCGCCAGCAGGTAGGGCGCCGATGCCGCTTTGAGCTTGTAGGCGCCTTGCGCGGCTTGTGCAAAGACTCCCTCGCGGGAGGCCACGCATCATGCGTTGCCTACCCGCCCAGCGATTCGTCTTTTTCCTGATCTGCTACCCACCTTGGACACACAGCGTCAACACTCCCTAGCTAGGAAGGTACTCACGGCTCCAGCTCTCGCTGATGACGCCAGAGGCCATCAGAGTCTCAATCTCTTCCGCTGAGTGGCCAAGTTCCTGCAGCACTTCACGCGTCGATGCGCCGTACTTTTCCGCTGGCGGCAGCGCATATATCTTCCCGCGCTGTGGTCTGATGGCGAATGGGTCGAGTTGGGTGACGGTGTGGCCGCTTGGGTGATCGGTATAGACCGAAAAGGCGTAGCTGCCTTGGTCGGTGCCGGGCGTTCCGTCGGCAGGCCTGCTGTTGTAGACGCGAATGGACTCGATGTTTTCGCAGACCGCCGCGCCGATGTCGGCCGCCTGCAAGCGCTCGACCCAATCCACGGCGCGGGCGTTCATGAAGGCCTGTGCCAGGAACGATGCGCGTTCCTCCTTGGGCACTTCTGACAGACCTTCCAAGCCTTCCACCTTCTCAAGCCGAGGCAAGTCAACCTCGTATGCGCTGAGCAAAACGAAGCGGTCCGAGGAGGTGTAGTAGAAGCGTGACAGCGCGTCGTAGCCGACCACCTCACGACCGGCTGGCTCGTCAAACAGGCCTCGGCGGGCGTAGTCGTAGCAGAACGGCATTTGCGCCAGATTGCTCAGTGCGGACAGCGAGGTGCGCGGGCGGCCGGTGCGCCCGGTCTTGAGCTTCTGATACAGCGCTGCGGCAATGCCCAGCGAGCCACCAAACCCACACATCACGTCGATGGTGCCCACGTGGGCGTGCTCTTCCGGGGTGTCCATGGAGCCGCCAAAACGCGTCATGATGCCGGTGCTGGCCTGAACCAGATCGTCGTATCCGAGGTAGCCTGTGCGCGGGCCGGGGCGCGGCCCGCTGAAGCAGTCGAGCTTGCAGAAGATGGCGTCGGGGTTGAGTTTCTTCAGGTTCTCTGCATCCAGCCCCATGGACTGCACCTGGCGATCGGGCGCGTTCCATACGATGACATCGCTGGCTTTGACCAGTTCGTGGAGGATGGCGCGGCCTTCTGGTTGCGAGATGTCTGTCAGCATCGAGCGTTTGCCGCGCATGTGCGACATGCCGAAGATGACGGTGTTCCAGCAGTCGTAAAACGGCTTGGCCGGGTCCAGCTTGATCACTTTGGCGCCGAAACGCGCGAGGTAGGCGACCGAGTGCGGCCCGGCAATCACGTTGCACAGGTCGAGAATGCGCACACCATCGAGCCAGCCGTCGCGTGCGTTCTTCTGTCGCACGCGGGGCAGTTTGGTTTCGATGGCCGACAAGGCGTTCAGCGCCCGCTCGAAACTCACTGTGCGACGCGGGCGCGGGTGGACCATCTCCAGTGCGCTTTCTTCCAGCCAGACCATAGGGCCAGGTTGGGTCATGGGGCCGTATTCGGGGTCGTCCACCTCGACCATCAGGCCAGCGGTCTCAGCGTGGTCGTCATTGATCCATTCCTGCAGCCAGCGGTGGGGGGCGCCGGGGAACTTGCCTCGCCCAAAAATGCGCTCCCATTCTTTGGCGGTGCGCGTCATGAAGACTTCCTTCATGCGGGCAGAAATCTTGTCGGCCCAGGCCTTGGGCAAGGGATAGACACCGAGTGACACGTCGCTCTTCCACTCGCTGACCGGCAGGTAGGTGTCTTCTTCTTCGCTCAGGCCTTCGGCCACCAGCTCGTCGTAGATGCCCAGCGCCTGAAGACAACGCTTGGCATGGTGTTTGTGGCTCGGGCAGACCACGTAAAACATGCGGCCGTCCTTGCATTTGTAGCTGCGGTAGAAAGGGTCCAGCAGTTCTTGCAAGTCGTCGTAAGAAAGGTTCATCGGCAGGCCTTCGGTGCGCCTGCGTTCGATCTCCTTTTCACGCTGCGTTTTGTAGCGCTCGGGGTAATTCTCGATCTTGATCGAGTTGTAGGAGAGCCCTTCCATCACGGCAGAAGCCAACGGCACTTCAACCTGATCGCCAAGCCCGGTGCGTTCGCGCGCTTGCAGCGCCAGCACCAAGGCCGAAGCGGCCAGCATGGTGCCGTAGGCGGATGCCAGGGGCAGCGGCGAGAAGGAGGGGTTGATACCCATCAACACGCGGTTCAGACCCATGTCGGTGAACACCCCGGACTGCGCCGCAATCACGCTTTCGAACGCGCGCCATTCGCGGCGCAACTCGTCGTTCGAAGCGAAGCCGGGAATGGACAGGGTGATCAACTCGGGTCGCGACTTGCGCAATTCAGCCAGGTCTATGCCCATGCGCGCCATCACGCCGGGGCGGAAGTTCTCCACCACGATGTCCGCTTCTTCGATCAGCGCCAATGCCTGCTCCAGCCCATCAGGGGTCTTGAGGTCGATGGTGACGATGAGCTTGTTGCGGTTCAGCGTGGCATTGGCAGGGCTATGCCAAAGGGGGCCACCGGGCGGGTCGATGTGCACCACGGTGGCGCCCAGATCGGCCAGGATCATGGCAACGGCTGGGCCGGCCATGTACTGGCCAAAGTCAACGACCTTGACGTCGCGCAGAGGAAGGAGGGATGTGTCGGATGCGGCCATGGCAGTGAAGTGGCAATGGTTGATCGTTAAGACGGTTGTTTCCGGAAGGGTGCAAATGAACAGCCAGTGCCAGCGCAATGGTCGGCAGACTTTGCGAAGCCGGCGCCTGGCCAACATCGCAAAGCCTGGGTCCATGGAGGCGCTGGCCTCAGGCTCTAGCGTCTGGGAGGCTGAAATGCGATCAGATGCTGATGGTCTTCAAGGTCGGCGAAGTCGGTTTTGAGCCAGCGCATCAGCGACCAGGTCAGCACCGCCAGCACAGGAATCAGTGGCAGGGCCACGATGATGGTTGACGTTTGCACTGGCTTGAGGCCACCGATCTGAATCAGGAAGGCACCCACGCCTGCCAGGATGAGCGCCCAGGTGATGCGCAGAGAACGCTTGGGCTCGTGGTAGCCGGTCAGGTCATGCGATGTGACCGAGGCCAACACATAGGCCGCGCTGTCCAGCGTGGTGGCAAGGAAGATGAAACACAGCAGGATGAAGGCGCCGGTGATGATTTCGCTCATGGGCAGGGTGCCGAGAATGGCCTGCACGGTGGCAGGGATGCCGCCTGCGCCGTTGAGGATCGCGGCCACATCCAGCTTGCCGGAGATCTGCAGGTCGAGCGCGTAGCCACCCCAGACGGCGAAGAACACCCAGCATCCCAGAGAGCCCCAAACCAACTCGGCCAGAATCAGCTCGCGGATGGTGCGGCCACGGGAGATGCGCGCCACGAAAAGGCCCATCATCGGTGCGTAGGCGATCCACCAGGCCCAGTAGAAGACGGTCCAGTCCTTGAAGAAGCTGGACTTGCCGATGGGATCGGTCCAGGTGCTCATCGAGATGAAGCTCGATGCCATGCGGCCAAAGCTGTTCACCGCACCGTCCACCATGAACTGGGTCGGGCCCACCATGAAGGTAAAGACCAGCATGGCCAGCGCCATGATCACGTTCACATCCGAGAGGATCTTGATGCCCTTGGCCAATCCGTACCAGACGCTGGTCCCGAACATGAGGGTCCACAAGGCCAGCATGCCCATTTCCAGCAAGAAGGAATCTTCGACCCCGAACAGACCTGCGGCCAGCGTGGACACCAGCGGCACGGCAAGACCCAGAGAAGTGGCCACACCGCCCACGATGCCGAACACCACCACGGCGTCAAGTACCACGCCAAGCCAGCTGTCGGACTGTTTGCCCAGGACGCCACGAGCGGCCACCGACAGGCGGGCTCCAGACTGCCGTTTGACATACATGGAATACGCGATGGGAATGGCAGGCAGGCAATAGAACGCCCACGGGGTCAGCCCCCAATGGAACTGGCCGTAGGTCAATGCCCACTCGGCTGCTGCCTGGGTTTTGGCTTCTACGCCGAACGGCGGGCCGGTGTAGTAGTAGATCGGCTCGACCCAGGCCCAGTTCACGATGGCAATGCCGATGCCGCCGCAGAAGATCATGGCGATCCAGCTGAAGTACGAAAACTCGGGGGTGTCATCTGCGCCACCGAGGCGCACGTTGCCATAGCGGCTGAAAGCCAGTCCGACCAGGAACACCACCACCGCCAGACCCGCCACCATGTAAAGCCACCCAAAGGTGCCGGTGGTGAACGAAAACGCGGCCGAAATCATGGCTGAACTCGACTCGGGGAACAACAGCAAGGGCCCCACGACCCCCGCCAGCAGCAATAGCGATAGAGAGAACACGCGCATGTCAACGCTGTCTCCGCTGTTCATGTTTCTTGACATCTTTGTCTCCTGTTTTTTGTTTGCAGAAATCGCTTTCCGCACACCGTCCGGCCGGAGGCAAGAATCCCTCGTTGGCCGGCAGCACACGAAAACGTTGTGCCCGGCTCAAGCCGCGGCGAGCACCCCCGACGCGGTTGTCTTGTTGTCTTGCTGAATCCAGCGAGCGGCCTTCTCGGCGATCATCAACGTCGGTGAGTTGGTGTTGCCGCTGGTGATCGTGGGCATGACGCTGGCGTCGACCACGCGCAGACCGTCGATGCCGCGAACACGCAGCTGCGGGTCGACCACCGCGGTGGGGTCGTCTGCGCGGCCCATCTTTGCGGTGCCGGCCGGGTGGAAGATGGTGTTGGCGATATCGCCTGCCAGACGGGCCAAGGCCTCGTCCGACTGGAACTCCACGCCTGGCTTCCACTCTTCGGGCATGTACTTCGCCATCGCTGGCTGGTTCACGATCTCGCGCACCTGGCGCAGGCTCTGCGCGGCGATCAGGCGGTCTTCGTCGGTGTGCAGGTAGTTGGGCGCAATAGCGGGCGCATCGGAGGCTTTGTTGCTCGTGATGGTCACGCTGCCCCGGCTGGTCGGGTTGAGGTTGCACACGCTGGCCGTGAACGCCGGAAAGCGGTGCAGGTCTTCGCCGAAGGCGTCCAGGCTGAGAGGCTGAACGTGGTACTCCAGATTGGCGTAGGGCTGCGAAGGATCGGATTTGGTGAACGCGCCCAACTGGCTGGGCGACATGCTCATCGGGCCCGAGCGTTTGAGCAGGTACTCCAGACCAATGCTGGCCTTGCCCACCAGGCTGTTGGCCAGGGTGTTGAGCGTGGACACGCCCTTGACCTTGAACACGGCGCGGATCTGCAAGTGGTCCTGCAGGTTCTGGCCCACAGCTGGCATGTCCAGCGTCATGTCGATGCCCAGGCGCTTGAGGTGCTTCGCATCGCCGATGCCGGAGAGTTGCAGGATTTGCGGCGAGCCGATGGCGCCCGCGCTGAGGATCACTTCGGCGGCCGCGCGAACGTTCACGGTCTGCCCGCCCCGGATCACCTGCGCGCCAATGCAGCGCGTCCGCCCAGACGCTTTGCTGAAGTTGAGTTTCTCCACCTGCGCTTCTGTCCAGATCGTGAGGTTGGTGCGGTGGCTCACCGGGCGCAAGAAGGCTTTGGAGGTGTTCCAGCGCCAGCCAGACTTCTGGTTGACTTCGAAGTAGCCCACGCCTGCGTTGTCGCCCTGGTTGAAATCTTCTGTACGGGGCACGCCGGCCTGCACCGCCGCTTCTGCAAAGGCTTCCAGCACGTCCCAGCGCAGGCGCTGTTTTTCCACCCGCCATTCACCGCCGCTGCCATGCAAGGCTCTGAATTCGGCGGAGGCGTCGCCGCCCGCGTCCATCCGGTAGTGGTTTTCGTGGGCTTTGAAGTCTTCCAGGGAATGTGCCCAATCCCATTCGGGCTCGCCGGTGGCAGCGGCCCAGTTGTCGTAGTCGCGCGCCTGCCCGCGCATGTAGATCATGCCGTTGATGCTGGAGCAGCCGCCCAGCGTCTTGCCGCGCGGGTAGCGCAGGCGGCGGCCGTTGAGGCCCGGATCGGGCTCGGTCTGGTAGAGCCAGTCGGTGCGGGGATTGCCGATGCAATAGAGGTAGCCCACCGGGATATGGATCCACGGGTAGTTGTCCTTCTTGCCCGCTTCGAGCAACAGAACCTTTTTGCTGGGGTCTGCACTCAGGCGGTTGGCCAGCAGGCAGCCGGCCGTGCCGGCGCCCACGATGATGTAGTCGAAGTCGGCGGCGCTCACGGCAGTGCTCCTTCAGCGGGCCACGGGCATGGTGAACTCGGCACCCTTGGCAATGCTCTCGGGCCAGCGCTGCATCACCGATTTCTGCTTGGTGTAGAAGCGCACGCCTTCCTCGCCGTACGCATGCATGTCGCCAAACAGGCTCTTCTTCCAGCCGCCGAAACCGTGCCAGGCCATGGGCACCGGAATGGGCACGTTCACGCCAACCATGCCCACCTGCACGCGCCGGGCAAACTCGCGCGCGGCATTGCCGTCGCGGGTGAACAGGCTCACCCCGTTGCCGAACTCGTGGTTGTTGATCAGGTCGATGCCTTCGGCAAAGGTATCCACGCGCACGCAGGCCAGCACCGGTCCGAAGATCTCTTCCTTGTAGATCTTCATGTCGGCGGTCACGTTGTCGAACAGCGTACCGCCCATGAAGAAGCCTTTTTCGTGGCCAGGGACGCTCAGTCCGCGGCCATCGGCCACCAGGGTGGCGCCTTCTTCCACACCTGCGGCGATGTAGTCGGTGATGCGGGCGTGGGCTGCGGCGGTAACGATGGGGCCCATTTCGGCGTCCAGCTCGATGCCGTTTTTCACCTTGAGCGATTTCAGGCGCTCGGCGATCATCGGCACGATCTTGTCGGCCACATCGCCCACCAGCGTGGCCACCGAGATGGCCATGCAGCGCTCGCCGGCGGAACCGTAAGCCGCGCCCATCAGGGCATCAACGGTCTTCTCCAGATCGGCATCGGGCATGACCAGCATGTGGTTCTTGGCGCCGCCCAGGGCTTGCACGCGCTTGCCATGGTGGGCGCCGGTCTCGTAGATGTAGTTGGCGATCGGCGTGGAGCCGACGAAGCTGATGGCTTTCACATCGGGGTGCTCAAGCAGCGCATCCACGGCCACCTTGTCGCCCTGCACCACGTTGAACACGCCGTCGGGGAAGCCGGCCTGCTTCATCAGGTCGGCGTACATCAGGGATGCGCTGGGGTCGGTGGGCGAGGGCTTCAGCACGAAGGTGTTGCCTGCCGCAATCGCCACCGGAAACATCCACATGGGCACCATGACCGGGAAGTTGAACGGGGTGATGCCGGCCACCACGCCCAGCGGCTGGCGCAGCGTCCAGTTGTCGATCCCGGTGGACACCTGCTCGGTGTAGTCGCCCTTGAGCAGCTGCGGAATGCCGCAAGCAAATTCCACGATGTCGATGCCGCGCTCGACTTCGCCCACGGCGTCGGTGAAGACCTTGCCGTGCTCCAGCGTGATGGCCTTGGCCAGCGCGTCTTTGTGCGTGTTGAGCAGGCCCAGGAAGTTGTTCATCAGCCGCGCGCGGCGGATGGGCGGCATGTTGCTCCAGGCGGGGAACGCCGCCTGTGCAGCGGCCACGGCCTTGCCCACTTCGCCCACGTCAGCAAGGGCCACCTGGCCGGTGACTTCGCCCGTGGCGGGGTTGTACACGTCTTGCGTGCGGCCGGTGGTGCCGGCAACCTGGGCGCCTGCGATGTAGTGGCCAATGTGGGCGAGCGTCATGTTATGTCTCCGATTCTGTGGGTGAAATTGCATCGAACTGGGGCGCGAGTCTAGGCTTGCTCTTCGCTGGTTTCCAATGAATAATCCAGCAACTGATATAAGAACAGCAAATAATGTGAGCCATCCTCCAGATCTCAAAACGCTGCAGTGTTTCCTCGCCGTCGCCGATCTCGGAAACGTGACAAGGGCTGCGGAATCGCTGTACATGACTCAGCCCGCCTTGAGTTTGCGGTTGAAGCAGCTGGCCGATCACTACCAGTTGACCCTCTTTCACCGCACCTCGAGAGGCCTTGATCTGACCGATGACGGACTGGCCCTGGTGGTGCGGGCAAGGCAAGTGATATCAAGTTTGGGCGAGCTTGAACGCACTGCCGTGCAGTTGCAAAAGCAGGTGCGCGGAGGACTGCGCATCGGTACCGTGATCGACCCGGAATTCATCCGGCTGGGGGCCTTCCTGCATGCCCTGGTCGACGCCGCGCCCTTGCTGGAGAAAGAACTGCGTCAGGGCATGAGCGGCAATGTGCGCGATTGGGTGCTGCGCAACGAGGTGGACGCCGGCTACTTCCTTGGCCACCTGAGTCAAAGAGAAGGTGACGACCTGGCACAAGGTCTTTATCAAAAGCCGCTCACCGACTTCGCCTACTGGGTGGTCGCCCCGCCTGGCTGGGAGGCGCGCATGGCCGACAAAGACTGGGACGGACTTGCACGGCTGCCCTGGATCGGCACCGCGCAAGCATCGGTGCACGGGCGCTTGCTGCAACAGGTTTACAGCGAGCGCGCCGCCATGCCCCGGTTCGTTGCCAAGGTCGACCAGGAAAGCTCCATGCTGGCCATGGTGCGCTCCGGCATCGGCCTGAGCCTGTGCCGCGACTCGGTGGCCTTGCAGGAAAAACACCGCCACGGCCTGGCCATCAACGAGCGCGTCAGCATCGACTGCACACTCAGCTTCATTTGCCTTGAATCGCGTCAACAAGAAGGGCCGATTGCCTGTGCACTCGATGTGCTGGATCTGGTCTGGGCAGGCTCTGCCCAGAACGGCACCGCCGAGCTGACCCCGCAGCGCAGCACGAGCTCTGCCGCTTCGGCGCGGTCCTGAACGGCGCAAGGCAAGCGCCAGGCTTCAATCGCCCAAGGGCACGAATCAGAGCGCGCTGAGCTGTCGCCCGTTCGTCTTCAACGGATTGATGCGCACCTGTGACCGCGCATCGGTTTTGGTGAACACGCCGCCGTGCCTTCGCCGATCCCGCTGCCCTCTGGCAGGAGGCCAGGAGGCCAACTCCAATGCCGGTGACCCACCTCCGGCGCAAGGCCGATTCCCGCAGAGACCACCCACTCATACCGCTCATGGGCACTCCGAATCCGCGTCATGCAATCGCACGCTTGGGCCACCGACAGTCAAGGCATTCAGCCTTAGGCTGGGCGGTGAGCAAGGTGCCTGGCAGGTGGTCTCATGCAGTGTGGTGTGCTGTCCAGCACTTAAGACTGCCTGTCATGAAGTGAATTTCGGACTTTCGATATCGGCTTTGCAACGAGAGCCGACACTCAGCACGAAGGACGCAAAGTCTTCAACCAGACAGGAACGGGCGTCCGAGACTGGCGGCTTTCGGGTAGGCTCAAGAGTCCTCAAGGAAAATGCCGCAATGTTTAAGCCAGAAGACTTGCAATTCCCTCCCGACTTCTTCGACCCACCCAGCCCGCGTCCCGACGTCTGGCCCGACAACCTGATACTTCGCCGCGCGGTTGACTGGTTCAAGAGTTTCATGTCGCCCGAGCAGTGGGCTCAACGCCGAGACAAAGCGGCGAGGCGGCTCTATCTATCTGCGATGGGTGTTGCGGAAGGCACGAATGACGGCCGCTTCTTCAACAGCAAGGACACCTTTGGGTGGTACCTCTTTCTTGCCGAAGCATTACTGGATCACATTGGCAACTACGACTATATCTTTGGGTCCCGCGTAATCCCGGTCTTTCAGGCCATCGGGCGCGATCTTGACTTGCTACTGCAAGTCGCCGGGGTCGAAGATCGCGTTCGCAGCATGGTCAATGATATGAAAGGCCAACCCAACGGATGTTTGTTCGAGCTACTGGTGGCGGCATCCTATCGGCGAGTCGGTGCTGATGTTGCCTTCGTGCCAGAGCGGCGAGGAATTGCGCAGACGCACGACATGAATGTTGTATTGAACGGCCAGACATGGGCTGTCGAGTGCAAGCGAATGGAAGTTGGGGACTATGGGGGGCGTGAGCGGGAGCAAGTCGCAATGCGATGGAATGAATGCTCAGCGCACCTCGAGAAGCTTGGGAGGAACACTCTATGTACCGTGAGCTTTCGTGTGGAAATTGCTAACGCCCCTGAAGACTATCTCGCTCGAAAGGTTGCTCAGTGGTTGGCATCTGGCGAGGCGAAGCTGACCTGGGATGACGCCATCGCCACAGGTTGCGTTAGCGAGCTGGACCTGAAGCCGTTGCAGGAGGTTTTGAAGACGGACATGGTGTTAGCAAGTAGCAATCGAATTTTGCAGCTCCTGACAGGGCGCTACGTTCGTAACGCCAACTACCGGACGGCACTAAGAACGATTCCGGCCTACAACCCGCGCTATGTGGAGTCCTGCGATTTGGCAGTGATCTTGCATTGGGAAAGCCTGAGCGAAACAGCAATTGACCGTAAAGCAAGAGACATATTCCCGACGATGGCCCGCGCAAATGAACAACTGCCTGATGGCCAACCTGGCATTGTTCATATTGGCTTTGAAGCGGTCGAAGGGGATCGGGTGGAGCGCCTGCGTCATGAAAAGATCCTCGCCGCGGCCCGTAGCTTTGATCCTAGGAGCAAGCAACTGGAATACGTTTATTGCCACTACTTTGTTCCGGAAAGTCCACCAGACGAATGCTGGGCCTTCGATGAGACGACGCAATGGGTGGCAGTCCGAAAGACCCGTCCTCGACCACTTGAGAGTACTTTTCTAGTGCTGCCTGAATCCGCGTCAAATCGCAGCGGACCGCATTGGCAGCTTTGACCGATGCACACATCTCTAGGAAACTGAAAGACCTCCATTTGGCGGTTAAATCGCCAATAGGAAGGTCCGCTTAGGGTGGCGGATGCAGATGTTCCTTGCCGACACTTCGAGAGACAGCACCCATCCGTGAAGCGACCTTCGAACTTCCAAATTGGCTTCCCAGCGGGTGCAGTCATTCGATTTGCCGAACTCGATGCCCCAAACCGCCCGCTCAGCGCGGGAACAAAACCCTACGATAGAGCGATGAGCCGATCTATGTCTAAGAACTAATTCGGCGCTCTGCCTGCGGCGCAATCTTCTTAGGTACATGGGGCCGTACGGACGTCGAGAACATGATTCGGTTGGTCCCGACATCCTCGGCTGGGCTCAGGAGCAGCACAACTCCAAGGTCCCTTACATGCAGCGGCGTTTCTTCGATACTGGCGAGCGAAAAGTCAATACAGGAGTCGAGGCACCGCAGGATTGGGGAGTTTTTACAGTAGATATCCAGCAGCTCTAGGCCTGTTTTGAAGTGGGAGCTAAACCGTTACAGGCTGCAGTGGCTGGCCGTCAGCCTCAGCCGGCCTCCCATCGAGCAAAACCGACCCCATGCCGTTGGCTATGTCACTCTTGCGCGACGTTACCGGCAGATGTGGCGTTTCGCATGACAAATCGACTTTACAAATTATTGGATGTATCGAAAAATGCGCTAGTCGAAAAAATGTCGCAAGGCCTACGAGCGCAGTTCTCCGAGCGACGAAGAACAGGGAGCACCTCTTGCGCACTGGACCGTCCGCCGCAGCCGACCGTAAGCGAGATTCATCCGTGACGCCTTGCAGCGAACGGCGCGCGGTATTCATGTTCCGTCGAGTTGCCAGGTAGGCGCGAGCGACTGCGCTGTGTTCAACACCCCTTACGGACCTTTCGACGGACCCAGTTGGGAGCGCCTTTGTCAGCAGGTCTTCAAGAAGAAGTTCGCGGCAGACGGGTATCAACACATCCCCGCGACGCCTGGCGACTTTGGACTCGAAGGCTTCACTAAGACCACAGGCTGTGGCTTCCAGTGCTACTGCCCCGACAAGCTCTACCCTGACAAACAGCTGTACGAGAAGCAGCGCGACAAAGTTACCGAGGACTTGGCAAAGCTACGGAAGTACGAGCAGGACCTGAAGGCACTTCTAGGACCCACCAAACTGCGTCGCTGGTATCTGGTGACGCCTACTATCGTCAAGAACGAGTTGGTCAAGCATGCACGGGCCAAAGAGGCAGATGTGCGAGCTTGGAACCTGTCGATCTTGGACCATGATTTCGAGGTCATCGTTCAGGACGCTGACCACTACGTCACTGAGATTCAAGAGCTCCTGCTGGCTTCCGGCAAGGCCCTGGATTTCGGCGGCATCCCGACGACCTTGCCCCAGCTTGGGAAGCGCCCGGAGGTCTACGAGGAAAACATCCTGCGCAAAACTCAGGCGAGGCTGCAGGGCCGCGTCGCGGCCGACAAACTTGGAGGCCGAGTGGCGGATATGCACCAGCGAACGCTTCGCGAGTTCCTCGACCACGATGCACACTTCAGACGGATCAACGACACAGCTCCTACGGTCCACGCCCGCCTTATAAAGCTCATCAACGGCTATGAGGCCCATGTCGTCGAGACCTGCTCGACTTGGGAGGGGACGCCTCAGCAGCTCACCGAGAAGATTCGCGATGGATTGTCCGCACGCATCGCGAAGGATCTCGATCCGCACATCGACGAAGCCGAGTCTGCCTATATAGCACGACTCATGGTCTCACGATGGATCGCCGTCTGCGAGCTTGACTATGGCTGACCTAACTCTCGAGCCGCGGCATCTTCGGTTCGAGCGCCGGCCGTCGCCAGTGCTGGTTGAGCATCGGCCTCTCTACAAGATCTGCCAGCTTCTGCTGGTTCTGCACCTCTCCTCGCGCGGTGGTAAGTCGACTCTGCCCAGACTGCACCTATTTAACTGGGCGCTGAAGCGCACCGACCGAATCCAGAAGCTGGTAGATGCGGCAAATGCCAAAGTGCTCCACATCACGGCCTGGGGCTTTGACCCTGCGCTCGCCATCGCAATCCGGTTCGCGCTCGCAGAAGATCTTGTTCAGACCACGTCGACGGGCTACCAGATTGCGGACAAGGGCCGAGCCTTCATCGAGGCGGTTCTAAAAGACGCCGATGCATTTGCTACTGAACGAGCCCTCTTGAAGGAAATAGGGAAGGACATCACCGAGGCGATGGTCGACACAGTCGCAAAGGGATGGGAGGCTGCATGAAAATACTGGCTATCCAACTGAAGATCACAACCGCGCAGGGTGACTTCGGCTTCGAATTCGAGTTCGGTCGAGGGCTGACCGTCATCCGCGGCAGCAATTCAAGCGGCAAGAGCACGCTGTTGACCAGCTTGATGTACGGTCTTGGCATGGAAGAGCTCATCGGTGGGAAGGGCGAGAAAGTTCTCCCTTATGCCGCCAGGGACTACTTCCTGCAGGGCGAAACACGCATCGCTATCGAATCCTCCGAAGTGCTAGTCGAGCTGGAAAACGCGAGCGGCCGCTGCATCACGTTGCGCCGTGCAATCCGCCACTCGACCAAAAGCTCCAAATTGATTGAGGTCTACGAGGGATCGCACCTGACCACCGGCATCGAGTTGAGCACGCCTTTGCCGACGTACCTGTTCGATGCGGGTAGCGCGCAGAAGCAGGAGGGCTTCTTCCACTTCCTCGAGAGCTTCCTTGGCTTGCGCCTTCCCCAAGTCGCCGCGACGTCTGGTGGTACGACGAAACTCTATATCCAGACGATCTTTGCGGCGCTCGTGGTTGAGCAGAAGCGGGGTTGGACTGATTACATTGCCAACATCCCGTTCTTTGGCATC
>JBNKNN010000156.1:0-17249 GCA_050293865.1 Hydrogenophaga sp.
GTATGGCAAGACAGTCGCCGTAGAGCTCGGAGATCTCATGGCCTCAGCATCAAAGTATTCCTACACCGAACGCAAGCGCATCCGCAAGAGTTTTGGCACGCGCGAAAACGTGATCGAAATTCCCTATCTGCTGCAAATGCAAAAGGACGCCTACACCGCGTTCCTGCAAGCCGACTCGCCACCGAGAAAACGATCCAACGAAGGTCTTCAGGCCGCTTTCGAAGCGGCATTCCCCATCGTCTCGCACAACGGATTTGTCGAGATGAAATTCGTCGAATACAACCTGGCCAAGCCAGCGTTCGACGTTCGCGAGTGCCAGACCCGTGGTCTGACCTTCTCGTCTGCAGTACGCGCTCGCGTCCAACTGATCATCTACGATCGCGAATCTTCTACTCCTCAGTCGAAGGTGGTCAAGGAAGTCAAGGAGCAAGAGGTCTACATGGGCGAAGTGCCCCTGATGACCGACAAAGGTTCCTTCATCATCAACGGCACCGAGCGTGTGATCGTGTCTCAGTTGCACCGTTCGCCTGGTGTGTTCTTCGAGCACGACAAGGGCAAGACCCACAGCTCGGGCAAGCTGCTGTTCTCGGCCCGCATCATCCCCTACCGCGGCTCTTGGCTCGACTTTGAATTCGACCCGAAGGACGTGCTGTTCTTCCGTGTCGACCGCCGCCGCAAGATGCCGGTCACCATCCTGCTCAAGGCCATCGGCCTGACGCCTGAATCCATCCTGGCCAATTTCTTCGTCAATGACCACTTCCGCCTGATGGACAGCGGAGCCCAGATGGCATTCGTCTCCGAGCGCCTGCGCGGTGAAGTGGCCCGTTTCGACATCACCGACAAGTCGGGCAAAGTCGTTGTGGCAAAAGACAAGCGGATTACCGCGCGTCACACTCGCGAGATGGAGCAGTCCGGCACGACCCACATCACCGTGCCGGAAGAATTCCTGCTCGGCCGCGTGGTGGCCAAGAACATTGTTGATGAAGAAACTGGCGAAATCATCGCCAAAGCCAACGATGAACTGACCGAAACCCTGCTGCAAAAGTTGCGTTCTGCGGGCATCCAGGACATCCAGTGCATCTACACGAATGAGCTGGATCAGGGCGCTTACATCAGCCAGACGCTGCGCATCGACGAAACGACGGACGAGTTCGCTGCACGTGTGGCGATCTACCGCATGATGCGTCCTGGCGAGCCGCCAACCGAAGACGCTGTGCAGGCTCTCTTCCATCGCCTGTTCTACAACCCGGACACCTACGACCTTTCACGCGTTGGCCGCATGAAGTTCAACGCCCGTGTGGGTCGCGACGAATCCGAAGGCCCGATGGTGCTGTCCAATGAGGACATCCTCGCTGTGGTCAAGATTCTGGTGGATCTGCGCAACGGCAATGGCGAAGTCGACGATATCGATCACCTGGGCAACCGCCGCGTGCGTTGCGTGGGCGAGCTGGCCGAAAACCAGTACCGCACTGGTTTGGCACGTATCGAGAAGGCAGTGAAAGAGCGTCTGGGTCAAGCCGAGCAAGACCCGCTGATGCCTCACGACCTGATCAACTCCAAGCCGATTTCGGCAGCCCTGAAGGAGTTCTTCGGTGCATCTCAGTTGTCGCAGTTCATGGACCAGACCAACCCGCTGGCCGAGATCACGCACAAGCGTCGTGTCTCCGCCTTGGGCCCAGGGGGTCTGACCCGTGAGCGCGCAGGCTTTGAGGTGCGTGACGTGCACGTGACCCACTACGGTCGCGTGTGCCCAATCGAAACGCCTGAAGGCCCAAACATCGGTCTGATCAACTCGCTGGCTCTGTACGCCCGTCTGAACGAGTACGGCTTCATCGAGACGCCATACCGCCGCGTGGTGGACAGCAAGGTCACGAACCAGATCGACTACCTGTCCGCGATTGAAGAAGGCAAGTACGTGATCGCCCAGGCGAACGCGGCACTGGACGCCGATGGTCGCCTGACCGAGGAACTGGTGTCTGCCCGCGAAAAGGGTGAATCCATCCTGACCGCGCCAGAAACCATTCAGTACATGGACGTCTCGCCAGCGCAGATCGTCTCTGTGGCTGCTTCGCTGGTTCCGTTCCTTGAGCACGACGACGCCAACCGCGCACTGATGGGCGCCAACATGTCGCGTCAGGCCGTGCCTGTGCTGCGTCCCGAGAAGCCTCTGGTGGGTACCGGTATCGAGCGCGTTGCTGCTGTCGACTCCGGCACCGTGGTCACCTCTAAGCGTGGTGGTGTGGTGGACTACGTCGACGCTTCCCGTATCGTGATTCGCGTCAATGACGACGAAGCCGTGGCCGGTGAAGTGGGTGTGGATATCTACAACCTCATCAAGTACCAGCGTTCCAACCAGAATACCAACATCCACCAGCGACCCATCGTCAAGAAAGGCGATGTGCTGGCCAAGGGTGACGTGATTGCTGACGGCGCCTCGACCGACCTGGGTGAAATCTCGATCGGCCAGAATATGCTGATCGCCTTCATGCCATGGAACGGCTACAACTTCGAGGATTCGATCCTGATCAGCGAACGCGTCGTAGCCGATGACCGCTATACCTCGATCCACATCGAGGAACTGGTGGTCATGGCACGTGACACCAAGCTGGGCGCAGAAGAGATTACCCGTGACATCCCGAACCTGGCTGAGCAACAGCTCAACCGTCTGGACGAGTCCGGCATCATCTACGTGGGCGCCGAAGTTCTGCCTGGCGACGTGCTGGTGGGCAAGGTCACGCCAAAGGGCGAGACCACGCTGACCCCTGAGGAAAAGCTGTTGCGCGCCATCTTCGGCGAGAAGGCTTCCGACGTGAAGGACACCTCGCTGCGCGTGGACCAGGGTTCTTCTGGCACGGTCATCGACGTGCAGGTCTTCACCCGTGAAGGCATCCAGCGCGACAAGCGTGCCCAGCAGATCATTGACGACGAACTCAAGCGTTTCCGCCTGGATCTGAATGACCAGCTGCGTATCGTGGAGGCCGACGCGTTCGACCGTATCGAGAAGCTGCTGATCGGCAAGGTTGCCAATGGCGGCCCGAAGAAGTTGGCCAAGGGCACCAAGATCGACAAGGCCTATCTGGATGAGGTCGAGAAGTACCACTGGTTCGACATCCGTCCGGCTGACGACGATGTGGCTGCTCAACTCGAGTCCATCAAGAACTCGATGGAGCAGACCCGTCACAGCTTCGACCTGGCCTTCGAAGAGAAGCGCAAGAAGCTCACCCAGGGCGATGAGTTGCCCGCTGGCGTGCTCAAGATGGTCAAGGTCTACCTGGCAGTCAAGCGTCGCTTGCAGCCTGGCGACAAGATGGCCGGCCGTCACGGCAACAAGGGCGTGGTCTCCAAGATCACGCCGGTGGAAGACATGCCTCACCTGGCCGACGGCACCCCCGTCGACATCGTGCTCAACCCGCTGGGCGTGCCTTCGCGGATGAACATTGGCCAGGTGCTGGAAGTGCACTTGGGCTGGGCAGGTAAGGGCCTGGGCCAGCGCATCGGCGACATGCTCCAGCGTGAAGCAGCGGCTTCAGAAGTCCGTGACTTCATGGACCAGATCTACAACGGCATGGGTCGCAAGGAATCCTTGTCTGACTTGAGCGATGCAGAGCTGCTGGCCATGGCCAAAGAGCTGACCAATGGTGTTCCGTTCGCGTCGCCCGTGTTCGACGGTGCGTCCGAGAAGGAAATCATGGAAATGCTCAAGCTGGCCTATCCAGATGACGTCGCCAAGGCCAAAGGCCTGACCGAGACCCGAACCCAGGCGCAGTTGTATGACGGTCGCACCGGTGAGGCGTTCGACCGCAAGACCACGGTGGGCTACATGCACTATCTGAAGCTGCACCACCTGGTCGACGACAAGATGCACGCCCGCTCGACTGGTCCTTACTCCCTGGTCACGCAGCAGCCGCTGGGTGGTAAAGCTCAGTTCGGTGGTCAGCGTTTCGGCGAGATGGAGGTCTGGGCACTCGAGGCCTATGGCGCTTCCTACATCCTGCAGGAAATGCTCACCGTCAAGTCCGACGACGTTCAGGGTCGTACCAAAGTGTACGAATCCATCGTCAAGGGCGAGCACGCCATCGACGCCGGGATGCCCGAGTCGTTCAACGTGCTGGTCAAGGAGATCCGTTCGCTCGGTATCGACATTGAGCTCGAGAGGTCCTGATGACGCCACTCCCCTCTAGGGGACGACACCTGCGGCCCGGGAAGACCGGTACCGCGGTGTTCTGGGTCAAGTCACTTCGCTCCGAGTTCATTGTCTAAATTATTTAAGGAAATTCTTCATGAAATCCTTGCTCGACCTGTTCAAGCAGTTCACCCCCGACGAGCATTTCGATGCCATCCGCATCGGACTGGCTTCGCCGGAAAAGATCCGTTCCTGGTCATTCGGTGAAGTCAAAAAGCCCGAGACCATCAACTACCGTACGTTCAAGCCTGAGCGCGATGGTCTGTTCTGCGCCAAGATCTTTGGTCCCACCAAAGACTACGAGTGCTTGTGCGGCAAGTACAAGCGCCTCAAGCACCGCGGTGTCATCTGCGAGAAGTGCGGCGTCGAAGTCACGCAGACCAAAGTGCGTCGCGAACGCATGGGTCACATTGATCTGGCCGCACCTTGTGCCCATATCTGGTTCCTGAAGTCGCTGCCATCGCGTCTGGGCCTCGTGCTCGACATGACCCTGCGCGATATCGAACGTGTGCTGTACTTCGAGGCATATGTCGTGGTGGACCCCGGCATGACACCGCTCAAGAAGTTCAGCATCATGAGCGAAGAGGACTACGATGCAAAGCGCCAGGAGTATGGCGACGAGTTCGTGGCCAAGATGGGTGCAGAAGGCATCAAGGAGCTGCTCGAGAACATCGATATCGATGTCGAAATCGAGAAGCTGCGCAATGACCTGACCGGCTCCGAGCTGAAGATCAAGAAGAACGCCAAACGCCTGAAAGTGCTGGAGGCCTTCAAGAAGTCCGGCATCAAGCCTGAGTGGATGGTGTTGCAAGTGCTGCCTGTGCTGCCTCCGGACCTGCGTCCGCTGGTGCCACTGGACGGCGGCCGCTTCGCGACCTCCGATCTGAACGACCTGTACCGCCGCGTCATCAACCGTAACAGCCGTCTGCGTCGCCTGCTCGAGCTCAATGCGCCAGAGATCATCGCGCGCAACGAGAAGCGGATGCTGCAGGAAGCAGTGGACTCGCTGCTGGACAACGGTCGCCGTGGCAAGGCCATGACCGGTGCGAACAAGCGAGCTCTCAAGTCGCTGGCCGACATGATCAAGGGCAAGAGCGGTCGCTTCCGTCAGAACTTGCTGGGCAAGCGCGTGGACTACTCCGGTCGTTCCGTGATTACCGTGGGCCCAACCCTCAAACTTCACCAGTGCGGCCTGCCCAAGCTGATGGCGTTGGAGCTGTTCAAGCCTTTCATCTTCTCTCGCCTCGAGGCCATGGGCATCGCCACGACCATCAAGGCAGCGAAGAAGGAAGTGGAAGCCGGCACGCCAGTGGTGTGGGATATTCTGGAAGAGGTCATCAAGGAGCACCCGGTTCTTCTCAACCGTGCGCCGACGCTGCACCGTCTGGGTATCCAGGCTTTCGAGCCTATCCTGATTGAAGGCAAGGCCATCCAGCTGCACCCACTCGTCTGCGCGGCCTTCAACGCTGACTTTGACGGCGACCAGATGGCCGTTCACGTGCCGCTGTCGGTGGAAGCCCAATTGGAAGCCCGCACGCTGATGCTGGCATCCAACAACGTGCTGTTCCCTGCTTCAGGCGAACCATCCATCGTGCCATCGCAAGACGTGGTCCTGGGTCTGTACTACACGACCCGTGAGCGCATCAACGCCAAGGGCGAAGGCATGGTCTTTGCCGACGTTCAGGAGCTGCGCCGTGCGTTTGACAACGGCGCCGTGGATATCACTGCCAAGATCTCTGTTCGCCTGACCGAATGGCTCAAGAACAAGGATACCGGGGAGTTCGAACCCAGCACATCGCTGGTGGACACGACCGTTGGTCGCGCCATGCTCTCTGAGATCCTGCCCAAGGGCCTGCCGTTCGAAGTGATGAACAAGGCGCTGAAGAAGAAAGAGATCTCCAAGCTGATCAACGTTTCTTTCCGCAAATGCGGCCTGAAGGAAACCGTTGTTTTCGCTGACAAGCTGCTCCAGAACGGCTTTGGTCTGGCCACCCGTGCTGGTATCTCCATTGCTGTGGACGACATGCTGGTTCCAGTGGAGAAGCAACAGGTGATCGAGCGCGCTGAAGCGGAAGTCAAAGAGATTTCCCAGCAGTACGCTTCCGGCCTGGTGACCGCTGGTGAGCGCTACAACAAGGTGGTGGACATCTGGGGCAAGGCTGGCGACGAGATCTCCAAGGTCATGATGGCCAAGCTCGCCAAGGAAAAGGTGATCGACGCTTCTGGCAAGGAAGTGGATCAAGAGTCATTCAACTCCATCTACATGATGGCCGACTCTGGTGCCCGTGGTTCTGCCGCCCAGATTCGTCAGCTCGCCGGTATGCGTGGTCTGATGGCAAAGCCAGATGGCTCCATCATCGAGACACCGATTACCGCGAACTTCCGCGAAGGTCTGAACGTGTTGCAGTACTTCATCTCCACGCACGGCGCCCGTAAGGGTCTGGCCGACACGGCGTTGAAGACGGCGAACTCGGGTTATCTCACCCGTCGTCTGGTGGATGTGACCCAGGATCTGGTGGTCACGGAAGACGATTGCGGTACCAGCAACGGAACCGCGATGCGCGCCATCGTCGAGGGTGGTGAAGTCATCGAGTCGCTGCGCGACCGAATCCTGGGCCGCACCACGGCAGACGAAGTGCTTCACCCCGAGACCCAGACCGTGCTGGTCGATGCTGGCAAGCTGCTTGACGAAGACATGCTCGACGAGATCGAAGCGGCCGGTGTGGACGAAGTGCGCGTGCGCACCTCGCTCAACTGCGAAACCCGCTTCGGTATCTGCGCCAAGTGTTACGGCCGTGACCTTGGCCGTGGCGGCAAGGTCAACATCGGTGAAGCGGTTGGCGTGATCGCGGCACAGTCCATCGGTGAGCCAGGCACCCAGCTGACGATGCGTACCTTCCACATCGGTGGTGCCGCATCCCGTGCGGCCATCGCCTCCAGCGTGGAAGCCAAGTCCAGCGGTGTGATCGGGTTCAACTCGACCATGCGCTACGTGACCAACAGCAAGGGCGAACTGGTCGTGATTGCCCGTTCTGGCGAGATCATCGTCAGCGACGAGCACGGTCGTGAGCGCGAGCGCCACAAGGTGCCTTATGGTGCCGTGTTGACGGTCAAGGCTGACCAGCAGATCAAGGCCGGTACGATTCTGGCCAACTGGGATCCACTGACCCGACCCATCATCACGGAATTCGCCGGTCAGGTGAAGTTCGAGAACGTGGAAGAAGGTCTGACCGTGGCCAAGCAGGTCGACGACGTGACCGGCTTGTCCACCCTGGTGGTGATCGATCCGAAGCGCCGTGGCTCTACCAAGGTGGTACGTCCGCAAGTCAAGCTGATTGACTCGACCGGCAACGAAGTGAAGATCCCTGGAACCGATCACTCGGTGACCATCGGCTTCCAGGTCGGCGCTCTGATCCAGGTGCGCGACGGTCAGGAAGTGGGCCCTGGCGAGGTGCTGGCCCGTATCCCGGTCGAAGGTCAGAAGACCCGAGACATTACCGGTGGTCTGCCCCGTGTGGCCGAGCTGTTCGAAGCCCGTTCGCCGAAAGACAAGGGCGTGCTGGCCGAGATGACCGGTACCGTGTCCTTCGGCAAGGAGACCAAGGGCAAGATTCGCCTGCAGATCACCGATCCGGACGGCAAGATCTGGGAAGAGCTCATTCCGAAAGAGAAGAACGTGCTCGTCCACGAGGGTCAGGTTGTCAACAAGGGCGAGACCATCGTCGACGGCCCCGCAGATCCGCAGGACATCCTGCGTCTGCTGGGTATCGAAGAACTGGCACGTTACATCGTGGACGAAGTGCAGGACGTCTACCGACTCCAGGGTGTGAAGATCAACGACAAGCACATTGAGGTGATCGTTCGCCAGATGCTGCGTCGTGTGGTGGTCGAGAACCCTGGCGATTCGTCCTACATCGGTGGCGAGCAGGTGGAGCGTTCTGAGATCCTCAACACCAACGATGCACTGCAGAAGGAAGGAAAGATTCCTGCCACGTACAGCAACATTCTCTTGGGTATTACCAAGGCGTCGCTGTCGACCGACTCTTTCATCTCTGCGGCTTCCTTCCAGGAAACCACCCGCGTGCTCACCGAGGCTGCCATCATGGGCAAGCGCGACGAGCTGCGTGGCCTGAAGGAAAACGTGATTGTGGGCCGCCTGATTCCGGCTGGTACTGGAATGGCCTTCCACGATGCGCGTCGCATCAAGGAGAAGATGGACGACGAAGAGCGTCGCGCCATTGCTGAAGCCGATGCCATGGCCCTTGCGGCCGACCAGGCAGACGCTGCAGCGATCGAGCCGGATGTGGGTGAGTCGGCTGCCGATTAAGCAGCCCTTGCCTTGAACGGTATGAACCTCTGACCGGCAACGGTCAGGGGTTTTTTTATGATCGTCTCGGGCTTGCGCTATATTGGCTTGTCACCAAATGAAACCAATTCGTGCGCCTGAAGACAATTCGCTATTGGGCGCCTCGCCAGAGGAGAAATGCATATGTCCAGCACCGTCGTGATCGTGATAGTCGCCATTGTGGCGGCTTTGTGGGGAATCGGGGCCTATAACCGCCTGGTCCGGCTGAAGAATGCCATCGCCAACGCATTTGGTCAGATCGACGTTCAGCTCAAACGTCGCTACGACCTGATTCCAAACCTTGTCGAGGTGGCGCGCAAGTACCTTTCTCATGAGCAAGACACGCTCCAAGCGGTGATCTCAGCGCGCAATCATGCCAAGACAGCAGAAGCCACGGCCGCGGGAAGTCCGCTCAATGCAGGTGCACTCGGTGCCCTTGGGGCAGCAGAAGCCGCGCTGACAGGCGCTGTAGGGCGTTTGTTCGCCGTGGCAGAGGCATATCCCGATCTCAAGGCCGATCAGACCATGAAGGAGCTGAGCGAAGAGCTGACCAGTACTGAAAACCGGGTTGGTTTTGCTCGGCAGGCATACAACGACCATGTGCTGGAGTTCAATGATGCGGCAGCGCAGTTTCCGACATTGATTGTGGCCAGACTGTTTGGCTTCAACCCCCAGCCAATGCTGGAGTCCACTCAGAGCGAAGAAGAGCGACAGGCCGTCAAGGTCAGCTTTTGATGCTGCGCGAGCTTGATGACTCCAGCAATCGGTTTGTCGAGCAGGTGAGCACATGTTGATGTTTGAGCGCCAACGGGAGGCGCGGGCGCAAAGCCGGAAGTTGCTATTTGCCTTTGCGCTTGCGGTGGGGGCGTTGATTGCGCTGGTCAATATCGCTGCCTGGCTGGCGTGGGGAATTCTCTGGGGCTTCTGGGTCCCAGGAGCCTCTCTTTTGCCCAAGTACTTCTTTGAAACGACATCAGCGCTTGTTGTGGTGTATGTGCTCGGTGGCTGGTGGCTCGAGACGTCCCGTCTCGCCTCTGGTGGAGCTGTCGCCCTTTGCGAACGCCTTGGCGCGCGGCGTTTGAATACATCGACCGACTTCGATGAGCGTCGCTTCGAGAACATCGTTCACGAAATGGCGCTGGCTTCGGGCATGAAGCGACCCACCTGCATGCTGATGGCTCGCGACAATGCAATCAACGCCTTTGCTGCGGGGTGGGACGAGAATGACGCAGTGGTCGCGGTCACTCGTGGCGCTCTGGACTACCTGACACGGGAGGAGTTGCAGGGCTTGGTTGCTCACGAGTTCAGCCATATCGTCGAGGGCGACACCCGCATGAACATGCGCTTGCTGGGCATGGTCTGGGGAATCGAGCTGATCTACCGAGGCGGCCAGAGCCTGTATGACCCTGACTGGTCAGACCGCACTTTCGCAGGAATGGTCCTGGGCCGGCTGCTGATGGGGGTGGGCTGGTTGGGCTGGTTGGTTGGCCACGCCTTGCAGGCAGCTGTTTCGCGGCAGCGGGAATTCCTCGCGGATGCCCGTTCGGTTCAGTGGACCCGTAGCAAGGAAGCTTTGGGCGGAGTGTTGCGAAAGGTCGCTGGCTTGCGCGAGATGCAGATCGAGGCACTGCAAATGGCGCCCGCTGTTCAGCACATGCTATTGATCGGAACAGAGTCCAGCTTCATGGGGAACTTGCTGGATTCGCACCCTTCTTTGGAAAAGCGCATCAAGCGAATCTATGGGCGGGACATGCCTGCCATCCGCCCTCAGCGAATCGATGAGCGAACGGTGTTCGCCTAAGCCCCCTCAGCGCAGGTTCTGCAGGGGCAAGCGAAGGTGCAGACATGCCCGACAATAGAGGCATGCAAGCGCCGATCGAAACACGCACACTGGCCGAACAAGTCAAGCATAGCGCCGAGTGTGTTTGCGCTGTCCAGCGAGGACAGTCGCTAGCCGATGTGATGCCACGGGTACCGGCGCATTTGCGCCCAGGGGTGCAGGCGTTGACGTTTCGCGTACTGCGACGCCTGGGGTTGGGCCAGGCACTGGCGAAGCTGCTTGCCCAGCGTTCGCCGGACAAGGCAACCTCGGCATTGCTTATCACGGGCGTCGTTTTGTTGATTGATGCGCTGGCACAAGCGGATGGCGAACTGCTCAGCGAAGATGTGCCAGTCTATGCCGTTCACACGGTAGTGGACCAGGTGGTCGAGGCAGCAAAAAAGTCACGCGCGACCGCATCGAAGGCTGCATTCCTCAATGGATGCCTGCGCCGGCTGATGCGGGAAAAGCCCGGTCTGATGCAGCGTGCGCTGGCTTCGGGTGAAGAGGCGCAGTGGAACCACCCCCGATGGTGGATCGAGCGTGTTCGACGAGACTACCCCGATCAGTGGGAGGCGTTGCTCGCCGCAGACCTACGGCCGGGCCCGATGACCATCAGGGTCAATTCACGACAGATGACGGTCGCCGAAATGCAGCGGGCATTGTCCGAGCAAGGTGTTCAATCGCGGGTTGTGGGAGAACACGGATTGTGTCTATCCCGTCCGTTGCCTGTGGATCGCCTTCCTGGGTTTGCCAGTGGATCGTGCTCTGTACAGGATGCCGCGGCGCAACTGGCTGCGCCACTGCTGTTGGAGGGTGTGCGTCGTCAGGCACAGCCTTTGCGAGTGCTCGACGCCTGTGCCGCTCCGGGGGGCAAGACCGCGCATCTTTTGGAGCTTGAAGACATGGTGTTGACCGCATTGGATGTCGATTCGGCCAGGTGTGGGCGCATGGCAGACAACCTCGCCCGCTTGGGGCTGAGTGCCGAGGTGCGGGTTGCCGACGCGGGGGAACCGCAAAGCTGGTGGGATGGACAGCTGTTTGACGCCATCTTGCTGGATGCCCCTTGCAGTGCCGCCGGCATTGCAAGACGCCACCCCGATGTGCTCTGGTTGCGCCGGGAAACAGATATCAGTGCCTTGGCCACGCAGCAAACCAGGCTGTTGGAAGCCCTGTGGCCCTTGCTCAGACCCGGAGGGCGCCTGGTATATGCCACCTGCTCCGTCTTCAAGGCCGAAGGGCAGGACCAGGTGGATGCGTTCCTTGGGCGCCACACCGAAGCGCTCGCACGCTCTTCTCCTGGCCATTTGCTGCCGCTCGCCCTGTCCTCCGGTGATCAGTTGGACGACAATGAGTCGGGTGTATACGACGGATTCTTCTATGCGAGCCTTGACAAGCGCGACACGAGTGGCGGCGCTTGAGTTGGCTCGCGCGTCGTCTTGCGCTCACCGTAGCCCGTGGTCCGGCTGGCGTCGTGGCCTGATGGTTCTGCTGCTGGTGGCGCTGTGTGGATTGGTCGTATCGAGCCCGTCCGTCCGTGCCCAGCCAGTAGGTTCGGAGACTCGCGTGGAGGAGCTGCAAGTCGTTCATGCGCCAGACGGAAGCCTGGAAACGACGGTGCGCTTGCACGTCAAGGCCCCAGCCGCCGTTCGAGATGCGCTAGAGCGAGGCGTGCCGCTTTACTTTGTATGGCAGGCCGACGTCTATCGCCCTCGCTGGTACTGGACGGACAAGCGGGTCGCCAGGGCCGCAAAGGCCTACCGGCTGGTGTATCAGCCGCTTACGCGCCACTGGCGCTTGAGCCTTTCCTCCAGTCTGGATGACAAAGCAGGCCGGCAAGGTTTGGCCTACGCTTTGCACCAGAACTTCAACAGCATGGAGGCTGCTCTGCTGAGCATAGGACGATTGAGCCACTGGACACTGGCAGAAACGGGAGAGCTGGAGCCGGACGAAAGTTACCGACTCGAATTGTCATTCCGGCTCGATCATGACTTGTTGCCCAGGCCCTTGCAATTGGGGGTGGCGGCGGAACGCGAATGGCGTCTTGAATGGACGTATCAGGCTGAACTGCCCCCGCAGCGGCCGTCCACGCCATTGTTGCCTGCTTCGGCCGCAGCAGAAGCAGCGGCAGGGCGGCAGCCATCGGGATCACAGAAGTGAGCCGTACGCTACCGTCGGTGCGTCCACTCAAACCCTCGGCCAAACGGTGGGCGTTGGTCGTTGGGCTTGTTTTCATGGTGGGTCTGTCGCTGGTGCTGATGTTCCTGCTCACGCAGGCCACGAGCAACCAGAACTTGTACGAGCAGAACTTTGCCTGGCTGGTTGGCCTGAACATGGCCGTCGCGGGGCTGCTTATTGGCGCGATTGGCTGGATGTCCCTCCGACTGGGGCTGCGCTGGCGCAAGGGTCGTTTCGGCAGTCGACTGCTGGCCAAGCTTGCCGCCATTTTTGGGCTGGTAGGATTCCTCCCGGGCCTGCTGATCTACACCGTTTCTTACCAGTTCGTTTCGCGGTCGATCGAGTCCTGGTTCGATGTGCGCGTGGAGTCTGCGTTGACCGCCGGGGTGAACCTGGGGCGCACCACGCTGGATACCTTGGCCATCAGCCTGAGCAACGAGACAAGCGTGGCCGCCAACGCATTGGCCAGAGCGAGCAACGCTTCGGCAGCTCTGGCGATTGAACGGGTGCGGGAGCAGCTCGGCGCCACCGATGTGGTCTTGTGGAGCGAATCGGGCAAAGTTCTGGCCAGCGCTGGGGACTCGCGATACTCCATCGCACCCGAGCGACCGTCGGCCGGCTTTGTCCGCCAGGCACGGACACAAGGCACGGTCACAGCCTTTCATGGCCTTGATGTGGAAGGAGACGCAGACCCGACTACATTGGCCAACGCCAAACTGAAGGTGTTGGCGCTGGTGAATTCGCCATTGTTTGGCATAGGCGACGAAGTTCGCTACTTGCAGGTGGAACAACCTCTTCCGGCCGCATTGGTGGCTGATGCGCTGGCGGTGCAGGCCGCCAATAGAGAGTATCAGGAGCGTGCCCTGGCCCGAGACGGTCTGCGCCGTATGTACATCGGCACGCTGACACTCACGCTTTTTCTCGCTGTGTTCGGCGCGGTGCTGCTGGCGGTGGTTCTGGGCAACCAGCTGGTTCGACCGTTGCTGGTGCTCGCAGAGGGCATGCGGGAAGTGGCTTCCGGCGATCTGTCGCCCAAGCCTGCGCTGACCTCGCGCGATGAACTGGCTGGTTTGACTCGTACCTTTGCTCGCATGACACAAGACTTGCTGGAGGCAAGGGTCGCAGTGCAACACAGCATGAGTCAGGTGGATGCGGCGCGGGACAACTTGCAAACCATTCTGGACAATCTGACAGCCGGCGTGGTGGTGATGAGCGAGGACTCCCTGGTGCGCAGCGTGAACCCGGGCGCATCCCGGATATTGAAGGTGCCATTGGGCCTTCATGTAGGGCACCCCTTGAACGAAGTCCCCGGGTTGGAGGACTTTGGTGCTGGTGTGGTTCAGCAATTCGAGCGCTTTCTGGCGGAAGAGGCCCCCCACGAAGGGGGTTATTGGCAGGAGTCGTTCGAGCTGGCCGCTCGGGCAGGGCAGACCATGAATCAGGAGACAACCACGCTGATTGCCCGTGGAGCGCTGCTGCCCAACAACGAGCGGTTGCTGGTGTTTGACGATGTGACTGAGCTCGTATCCGCCCAACGGTCCAAGGCGTGGGGTGAAGTGGCGCGTCGGTTGGCCCACGAAATCAAGAACCCGCTGACGCCTATACAGCTTTCAGCCGAGCGTCTGGCCATCAAACTCGACGGAAAGGTGGAAGCCAAGGAGCAGCAGATTTTGACCAAATCGGTCAAAACCATCGTGGACCAGGTGGCGGCGATGCAGCGACTGGTCAACGAATTCAGGGATTACGCCCGCCTACCCACAGCGCAGCTCGACCTGGTCGACCTCAACGCGCTGGTCAAGGATATTCTGAACTTGTATGAGCAGGCAGAAGTGCCGGTCAAGGCGGAGCTGGCAACCGACCTGCCGATGGTCAAGGCTGATCCACAGCAGGTGCGACAAGTGCTCCACAACTTGGTGCAGAATGCCCAAGACGCGCAAGGAGCAGTCGGAGGGGCGGAAGCGGGGCCGGTGGTGGTCAAGTCCCGGCTATCGGAATCTGGCCAATCAGTGCGCCTGAGTGTCATCGACAACGGTCCCGGATTCGCTGAGAACATTCTCAAACGTGCCTTTGAACCCTATGTGACCAGCAAGGCCAAAGGAACGGGTCTGGGTCTGCCAGTGGTCAAGAAAATCATGGACGAACACGGGGGCCAAGTGGACATTCGCAATCGTGTTTCAGACGGAAAAGTAGTGGGCGCGCAAGTTTCGCTATCATTCGTAGTAGCAAATACCTAAAAGGACGAGAGGGGCAAAGTAATACCATGGCAACCATTTTGGTGGTGGATGATGAACTCGGCATCCGCGACTTGCTGTCGGAGATCCTGAACGACGAAGGGCACGCGGTGGAGTTGGCAGAGAACGCCGCGCAGGCCAGGCAGATTCGCGCAGAGATGCGTCCCGACCTTGTGCTGCTCGATATCTGGATGCCCGATACAGATGGCGTGACCTTGCTCAAGGAGTGGGCGGCCACTGGCTTGTTGAACATGCCGGTGATCATGATGAGCGGCCATGCCACGATCGACACGGCCGTCGAGGCTACGCGCATCGGAGCGCTGGCCTTCCTGGAAAAGCCGATCACGATGCAAAAGCTGCTCAAGGCGGTGGACCAAGGCCTGAACAAGACACCTGGGGCTGCGAAAGCACCTGTGGCTGGGGTCATCTCTCCCGCTGCAGTTCCTGCGATGGCGGCGCCTCCGAGCATGGGCGCAGGCTCCATGTCGGCGGATTTGACGGTGGAAAGTGCCATGACCGGGGGCTCTCTGCCTGAGCCTCAAGTCGTGGATTTGGGGCCTCAGGCCAACCAGTCATTCAATCTTGATGCCCCCCTGCGCCAGGCCAGAGATGGCTTTGAGAAGGCTTATTTCGAATATCACCTGGCTCGCGAAGCCGGCTCCATGACCCGCGTGGCTGAAAAAACCGGTTTGGAGCGCACGCACCTTTACCGCAAGCTCAAGCAGTTGGGCGTCGATCTGGCTCGCAACAAGCGCAGCGCCCAGAAGCAGTCCGGAAACGATGACCAGTGATGCGTGAAGAGGGCGGGGGCTGGATCTCCGATCCAAAGTGATGCTATAATCTCTTGCTTCGGCCTGGTAGCTCAGTTGGTAGAGCAGCGGATTGAAAATCCGCGTGTCGGTGGTTCGATTCCGCCCCAGGCCACCAAAAAAGAATGGCTCCCCTTGTGGGAGCCATTTTCGTTTGGAGAGGCTCCTCAGAGGTCAGGCCAGCGGTGAATGGGCGAAAAGCCTTGTGTTTGCCCCTGTGTTCACGACCTAGGGCCAGCGCGTGGCTTCTACAGTCTTCGTAAGCCCGGAAATGGGCGTTCTCAGGACTGTTCCCATGCCCATCAACCCAACAGAAATCGCTCCTCAGGAACTTGCCGGACTGCTCGAAGCGCTTCCCAAAGGCGTCAAGGCGCTGTCGCTGGACTGTTTTGACACCATCGTCTGGCGGCAGGTGGAGCGCCCTTCGGACGTATTCTTCGACCTGCAGGCCCACCCTCGCTGGCAGCAGGCCGGAATCACGGCAGCGCTCAGGGCCAAGGCGGAAAACAGGGCACGGGAGATCAAACACCTGTTGCAAGGCGTCAGGGAAGTGAGTCTGAAGGACATATACCAACACCTCCTTCCGACGGTCAGTGACACTGAAGTTGCAGAGTGGTGCGACATCGAACTTGAAGCCGAAGAGGCCAGTTCGTTCGCGTTCCAGCCCGTGGTGGAGCTGATGCGTGCAGCTCGGGGCAAGGGGCTGCGGGTGCTGGTGGTCAGCGACACCTACTTCACAGGTCCCCAGCTCAAGCACCAGTTGAAGCAGATTCTTGGCGAGCAGGATGCCGCCTTGATATCACAGGTCTATTGTTCGGCAGATTACGGCGTGGGCAAGACCAGCGGGATCTGGCGCAAGGTTCTCAGAGAAGAGAAACTGCAACCCGGGCAGGTGATGCATATTGGCGATAACCTGATGGCAGACGCCACCTCCCCACGCCAGTTTGGCATCATGGCGCGTCGGCTCAAGCGTTTGCCAGATGCCTTGGAAAGCCAACTGGAGCAGCGGGCGCACGCCGCTGCGCAACTGTTGCCTGAGGTTCGCCATGACGTTGGCTTGCCCAGTGCCACTCATGGTGTGTTGGCGGCGCACTTCGCGCATGACAACCTGTCCGTCCCGCATCGCATCGGCTACACGACTCTCGGCCCGGTCTTTCACGATTTTTCCCAGTTCATACAAGAGCAGCAGGCGCTCCTCGCGGCGCAAGGCCACAAGACCAAGATGGCTTTCATGTTGCGCGATGGCTATCTGCCTGCGCAGGCCTATGCTGCCAGCCAGGGATTGGCCGAATTGCCGCCCACGCTCAATATTTCGCGCTTCACGGCCAACGCCGCGACCTTGCGAACCAGAGACGATGTGGTCCGACTCGTCACAAGCATGCTCTCGGAAAAGAGCATGGAAGCGGTGCTCAAGCAGTGTCTGTTCACGCCTCAGGAGATTGAGGTCATGGTGGGGCAGGTGCAAGGCGAGAAGACTCCTACTTTGGCGCTGGGGCGTTTGTTGTTGCGGGATGACAAGCTTCGCTGTATTCAAGCGCGCTCAGCCTCGCTGAGGGAGCGCCTGTACGCCCACGTTCGCGCACGCACGGGCGTGCAGCCGGGGGACACGCTGGTAATCGTGGATTTGGGCTATGGCGGAACCACACAAACGCGACTTCGCGAAGCGTTCGCCGAGGAACTCGGC
>JBNKNN010000157.1:0-8855 GCA_050293865.1 Hydrogenophaga sp.
CTGATGGCGGCCAGTCTCGTGTTGGCCACTGCCGGTCTGGCCCATGCGGCGGATGGCGCAGTCAAGGCGGTCTACCACTTCGCAGATGGCGTCGAGCAAGCTGCCCGTGGTCTGCGCAATATCAACAACCACCTCAATGCCGACCCGAACGTGAAGATCGTGGTTGTTGCCCATGGAAAAGGCATCGACTTTTTGCTCGAAGGCGCACAGACCAAGGACGGCAAGCCGTTCTCCGGCAGCATCGGCGACCTGGCCACCCGTGGGGTAGAGTTCCGCGTCTGCAACAACACCTTGGTTGCCAGGAAAATTGACCCTTCGAAAGTTGTTCTGGAGGCAAAGGTTGTACCCTCAGGGGTGGCCGAAGTGGCCAATTTGCAAGCCAAAGAAGGTTTCGCCTACGTGCGACCCTGATCTGGCCTGACCGCCAGCCAGCGCCGGATGGCCTCAGGGCTTCCGGCGTTTTTGTTTTTGATGTCCAGCTCCCCAACTGTTCTCGTATCACCATGCCCATGATCCCTGCCACCATCCTCACCGGCTTTCTAGGCTCCGGAAAGACAACCTTGCTCAAGCGCGTGCTGACCGAGGCGCATGGACGCAAGATCGCTGTGGTTGAGAACGAGTTTGGCGAAGAGAATATCGACAACGATATCCTCGTCTCTGACACTGACGAGAACATCATCCAGATGAGCAATGGGTGCATTTGCTGCACCATTCGGGATGATCTCCGTGCCACCTTGGCCGATCTTGCCGCGCGTCGCCGCAAAGGCGAGCTGGAGTTTGAGCGCGTGGTCATCGAGACCACTGGCCTGGCCGACCCGGGGCCTGTGGCTCAGACTTTCTTCATGGACGATGAAGTTGCAGAGCAGTACCTGCTGGACTCGATCATCACACTGGTGGACGCCAAACACGCTGCACAGCAACTCAACGACAGGCAGGAAGCCCGACGCCAAGTGGGGTTTGCCGATCAGATCTTCATCAGCAAGGCTGATCTGGTGTCCAAAGAGGAGCTTGAAGCGCTGCAGCATCGTCTCAAGCACATGAATCCTCGCAGCAAGATGCGTTCGGTGCACTTTGGTGACGTCAAGCTCGAAGAGGTGTTCGACTTGCGCGGCTTCAATCTGAATACAAAGCTGGACATCGACCCGGACTTTCTCAAAGCCGACGACGACCATGATCACCACGATCATGACCACGAGCACGGGGAGCATTGCTCGCACCCTTCTCATCAGCACGACCATGGTCATGGGCACCACCATCACCACGACGACGACGTCAAGAGCTTTGTATACCGGGCTTCCCGGCCCTTCGACCCCGCCAAGCTGGAGGAATTCCTGGGCGCTGTCGTTCAGGTCTATGGGCCGCGTATGCTTCGGTATAAAGGAGTTCTGGATCTCAAGGGCACTGATCGCAAGGTGATCTTCCAGGGCGTCCACCAGCTCATGGGCAGTGACCTCGGACCTGAGTGGGGCGCCGACGAGCCTCGCGACAGCCGCATGGTTTTCATTGGCATTGATCTGCCTCGCGATATCTTGATCCAGGGACTGAACCAGGCCCTGGTCGGAGCCTGAAACGGAATCCACAGGAAAAGGGAACAGCTCGTTTTGGTGGTGCCCAAGCCACATCTGACGGCTAGAATGTGCGGTTTGTGGTCAATGATCCACAAAAATCGGATGCGCGAACGTCGACGAAAGCTGCAAAAAAGGGCTTGCATCGCTACAATCGCGCCCCAAGTTCTCGGGGTGAGCGCTAAAGCGTTAACCCTAATTCGCCCGATCATGGGCAAGGCCATAAAGCGGGTATAACCACATGAGCGTCGGAATGACTGACGACAGGGCTCAGACCAGCAACCAGTTTTGCTGGAATGGGCGTACCACCCCGCGATATCGAGTCGATTTCAGGATCTGAGAGGAGACCCGCAGTGAAAGCCCCCGCTCGTAAGACAAGCAAGTCCAGCAAGCCTGCTGAAAAGGCTTCATCGGGGCGCGCGTCATCCTCTTCAGCCAAGACCAAAGCGAGTTCTGCCGCGGCGAAAAAAGCGCCTGCGAAGAAGGTGACCACGGTTTCCAAGAAAGCTGCGCCGGCCAAAGCCCCTGCGTCTGCCAAGAAGTCCGCCGTCAAGAAGGCCGCCGTGACCACCCAGAAAGCGGCTCCCGCCAAGAAGGCGCCCGCGAAGAAAGCCGCTTCGGTAGTGAGCAAGGCCTCTGCAAAGAAGGCAGCGCCGGTTGCGAAGAAAGCCGCTGCTACAAAGGCGTTGCCTGCCAAAAAGGTCGCGCCCAAGCCCGCACCCAAAACGGCGGTCAAGGCCGAGAAGACAACCCAGAAGTCGGCGGCCAAACCGTCAGCTAAGTCTGGCCGTGACGCCGCCGATACAGTAAAAGCTGCTGCCAGAACCAATGCAGCGGCAAATGCAAAATCTGTCACGCCCACTCCCAAACCTCTGGGCAAGCGTGCCGCAAAAAGGGTCATGATGGAGCAAATGATGCAACCCGAGGTGGTGCCTTCACATGCCCCGGATGCACCCAAAGTCACATTTACCCATTCTCCCGAACGATTGATGACTCCTCCCCTGCCTACTGCCGTGAAGAAAGATCCCAAAAGGGCCAACAACTGGAAGACCGTTCCGGTTGAAGAGCTGACCGACCAGGATATCCAGGCCATGCCTGACAGCGAGTACATGAACGATGTGCAAATGGCCTACTTCCGTCGCAAGCTGCAGCTGCTGAAGGCTGACATGCTGGCCAATGCTGGTGAGACCACCGAGCACCTCCGCGAGGATACCGTGGTGGTGCCAGATCCGGCTGACCGCGCGACAATCGAAGAGGAGCATGCGCTGGAGTTGCGCACACGCGACCGTGAGCGCAAACTGCTCAAGAAAATCGAGCAGGCGATTGCGCGCATCGACGCTGGCGACTATGGTTACTGCGATGAGACGGGTGAGCCCATTGGGGTTGGTCGCCTCATGGCACGCCCGACGGCCAGTCTCTCCCTTGAGGCTCAGCAACGCCGTGAGCTCAAACAGAAGATGTTTGGCGACTGATGGGTTGCCATTGTCCGGTCATTTGTGGCCGGATAATGAGGGCTCTTCGCACTTCACCTAACGGCACGACACCAACAACGCATGTCCAACGACGATTCGAACGGCGGCTTCCTCTCGAAGGTGGTGAAGTTCGTCCGTCATCCGACGACGAGCTGGGCCGAACTGGATACCCGTACATCTGACCGGGAAAGCGAGTACAGCAAAGCTGCACTCAAGGAAATGGTCGAGCGCAAGCGCCGAAATGACTTCGTGCGCAAGCGCGAATTCGACATGCTTCGCAAGATACGGGCGCGTGAAGGTACGCCGGGCGAGGGGCCAGGCGTTCGACCGTCTTTCTTCCAGAGCAGTCTGCCATCCAAACCGGATGACCGGGCCATGACGCTCAAGAAGATTGATGAGATCGAAGCGCAGATGTCCATGCAGTGGTGGAAGACCAAAGGGCCGGACAATCTCTCGACCAGTGGTGGCGGGGCGACTGGCGGTAGTTCTTCTACCGGCCAGGCTTCACTCGAGGGGGCCGACACGCCCTCCGGTAGCCCCACGGAGAAGCGACGGCAGGCACAGTACAAAGAGACAGAGGGCTCACCACTGTCTACAGGGCTGAACTCGGGCAACAGCGATGGCAGCGCCGGAGTTGTGCCGGGTGTGCACGATGCCCCGACGCAACCCATGTCTGTGTCAGGCAACATACAGCCGACACAACCATCCGACGAAGCCTTCGGTGTTCCGTCAGGCCCTCCACAGGGGGCTTCCTTGCCCGTGCTGGGGAGCGGTGACTTGGCCGACGGCGGCGAACCACGAGGTCATCGCAGCAGCTCACCCGCCGGTGACGAGGTGTCGGTTCAGCGGCGTAAAACCGGATTGATGCAGGCGCGGCAGGAGCAGGGAGCTTTGATGCCGGCTGACGGCGAGTTTTCGGCGTCCCACTTCTTTGCCCTGGACACACAGGAAATCGCCCAGGATCCAGAGGTGGAGGAAGCCTCGATCCGCTTCGCCAATGGCGATGACAGCGGCGCTGAGGAGGGGCTGCTGGAAGCGCTGGGCGAAAACGGAAGTTGCGTCGACAACGTTGACGACTGGCTGGCCTTGTTCGACCTCTATCGAGCGACGGGGCAACTGGCGCCATTCGAGAGCCACGCGGTTGATTTCGTCAATCGATTTGGTCGTTCTGCTCCTCAGTGGTTCGACATGCAGGAGCTGGTTTCTGTCCTCTCTGGGAAGGAAGCCAAACCTGAGCCCAGTTCACATAGAGCTTCATGGGTGAGTGAAGATGAGCTCGATGCCCATGCCGTTGGCACATTGCAAAACGTGTTGGGGCGGGTCCCTCAGCCTTGGGTGATCGACTGGTCCCCTGTTCAGGTCATTGATCAGAAGGCGGCACGAGCGCTTCTGGGGCTCTTCACGCTCTGGGGAGACCAAGAGATCGAGATGCGCATGCTGGGCGCTCCCAGCCTGATCGAACTGCTCAAGGAGTTGACGCCGTCTGGGCGCCGCGACGTTGAGCAGCTCTGGTGGGAGTTGCGTCTTGCTGCGTTGCGGTTGCTCAACAGGGCCGATGAGTTCGAGTTGGCAGCGCTGGACTTCTGCGTGACATACGAGGTCTCTCCCCCAGCCTGGGAGAGTCCGATTTGCAATTGCAAAGCGGTGGCAGAGGACGGATCGGAAGAGGTCAGCTCTGTGCTTGGTAACCCGGTGCGAGAGGACGTGATATCGGAGCTTCAGGGCGACTCCATCATGGACTCGCAGTCTCCAGACATCAGTCACTTGGGCATGGTGGACATGTCCGGTGAAATTCGGGGTGACCCGCAGCAATTGCTCGATGAACTTGATCAGAAGCTTGAAGGCTCGGACGTTTTCATCATTTCCTGCCGCAACTTGATTCGTGTGGACTTCTCTGCCGCGGGAACATTGCTCAACTGGGTGTCTGCGCACCACACCGAGGGACGCATGGTTCAGTTTGTTGATGTTCACCGTCTGATTTCCGCATTTTTCAATGTCATCGGTATCACCGAATACGCTCGCGTTCTGGTCCGCAACGATTGAGCGAGTGTGAATCGCGAATTCAGAGGTGTTCAAGCCTTGAAAACGGAGCCTTGATCCCCATCTCCGACCGATGGATTCATATCACGGCACCACCATCGTCTGCGTGCGTCGGCAGACCCCTCAAGGCATTCAGGTCGCCATCGGCGGCGACGGCCAGGTCACATTGGGCAACATCGTGGTCAAAGGCACGGCCCGTAAGGTTCGCAAGCTCTACCACGACAAGGTTCTGGCCGGTTTTGCCGGTGCGACAGCAGACGCTTTCACGCTCTTTGAGCGTTTCGAAGCGAAGCTGGAGAAGCATCAGGGGCAACTGGCAAGAGCAGCGATCGAGTTGACCCGGGATTGGCGAACCGACCGCGTACTGCGTCGGCTTGAGGCCATGCTGGCAGTGGCTGACCACACAGCCTCTCTGATCATCACGGGAAACGGCGATGTCCTTGAGCCCGAACACGGGATCGTGGCCATTGGTTCTGGCGGGGCCTATGCCCAATCAGCCGCCAAGGCGCTGATCGACCACACGGATCTCAGCGCAGAGCAAGTGGTGCGCGAGTCGCTCAAGGTAGCGGGCGATCTTTGCATTTACACCAACCTTAACCACACGGTCGAAGTGCTTTGAATCGGCGCCAGCCTTTTTTGAAAGCATCTTGACCGTTTGAATTCCGGATTCCCCGGCTTTTTTCTATGTCTTCCATGACTCCTCAGGAAATCGTGTCCGAACTGGACCGTTTCATCATTGGGCAGAAAGGCGCCAAACGTGCTGTGGCCATTGCATTGCGCAATCGCTGGCGGCGTCAGAACGTCGATGAGAAGCTCCGGCCCGAAATCACGCCCAAGAACATTCTCATGATTGGCCCGACCGGCGTGGGCAAAACCGAAATTGCCCGTCGCTTGGCTCGATTGGCGAATGCCCCCTTTATCAAGGTGGAGGCGACAAAATTCACTGAGGTGGGCTATGTGGGCAAAGATGTCGACAGCATCATTCGTGACCTGGTCGAGATGGCTGTCAAGCAAGAGCGCGAGGCAGATATGAAGCGCCAACGCATGCGAGCGGAGGAAGCCGCGGAGGAGCGTGTTCTCGATGCGCTCCTTCCTCCTCCGCGCTCAGCAGGCCTCGAGCCCGTCTCTTCGCAGGATGGTGCGGCCCGCCAGAGTTTTCGAAAGAAGCTGCGCGAAGGTTCGCTCGACGACAAAGAGATCGAAATCGAAGTGGCTGAAGCCAAGCCTTCCATGGAGATCATGGGCCCTGCCGGCATGGAAGAAATGGCTGAGCAGTTGCGCGGCATGTTCTCCCAGATGGGTCACGAGCGCATGCACAAGCGAAAGCTCAAGATATCGGAGGCGATGAAGCTGCTCATCGATGAAGAAGCCAGCAAGCTGGTCAACGAAGAAGATGCCAAGTCCCGGGCTCTGACCAATACGGAGCAAAATGGCATTGTCTTCATCGACGAAATCGACAAAGTGGCCACCCGCAGTGACAGCGGAAGCTCTGCCGATGTTTCTCGGCAGGGCGTGCAGCGCGACCTGCTGCCGCTGGTGGAGGGCACGACGGTGTCCACCAAGTACGGCATGGTCAGAACCGACCACATCCTCTTTGTGGCCAGTGGGGCGTTTCATCTCTCCAAGCCCAGCGACCTCATTCCCGAGTTGCAAGGACGATTCCCTATCCGGGTGGAACTGCAGTCGCTTTCTGTGGATGACTTCGAGGCGATTCTCACCCAGACCCATGCATCACTGACCAAGCAGTATGAGGCGTTGCTGGCCACAGAGGATGTCACCCTGGATTTTCGGCCAGACGGGATTCGGCGCCTTGCGCAGATTGCTTGCGATGTCAACGAACGAACCGAGAATATTGGCGCGCGCCGTCTTGCGACCGTGATGGAGCATTTGCTCGATGACGTGAGTTTCGAGGCCACCCGACACAGCGGGAAGACGGTCGTCATCGATGAGGCCTATGTGAACGATCGCCTGAGCGAACTCAGTCAGGACGAGGATCTGTCCCGCTACATTCTGTGAATCACTGTCACCTTTTTGGCCATATTCCCTTTTGTGGGGCGGGTCGGGGATAGCGGCTTCGCAGTCTCTGAGTGCCGTGTCTGGATGATTTCCAGCCACGGCACTTTTGCGTCTGGGGGCGTCTGCGCAGGCCCATTGCCTGCGTCCACGGTTTAAACGGGATGCGTGGCGCTCGCAGGCTGACCGGTGCACCAGACACCCAATCTCACACTCGCTTTGGCCCAATCCCGGAGGGAACTCTGGCCTTTTGAGGGGTGTGCCTTGCTGTGAACGCAGACAAGCCAGTAAACCTGTCATGGCAATCGTGCCTCTTGCCTCATCTCGCAATGCCCATGGCGAGACGACGGAGGGTGAAGGGCATGTATGGGTTGTGGGGAGGAGGTGCAGCGTTGTGATCCAACGCCTTGACCCGGCGCCAGAGGCGCACCGTTGATCGGATGCCAACTGTGACCTGCGTCGTTACTTCGTTGAAGCATCACATTCAAACCACTTTGTAAGTGCTTGCTTTTTATGGGTTTTTTTCTCGCGCTTTTGTTCGAAGTTCGCTGTAAGTGGTTGATTTCATTACAAAAAAAAGCGCATGCGAGCTTGCAAGCAACTGGAAACCTGCTACAGTGGAAAAAAGTGCAATTAAGTGGTGAAAAGTGTCTTCTAAGGCCTAATCAACGTGTTCCAGGGTGCTTCCTCTCTCAATCTCGATGCCAAGGGCCGGATGTCCGTGCCCACAAGGCATCGTGACGCCCTGACCGAAGCGGCCGGACAGCTCACGATTACCAAGCATCCACACGGGTGTCTCATGATTTTCCCCCGAAATGAGTGGGAAAAGTTCCGTGAGCGCATCGCTGCCTTGCCCATGCAGGCGCAGTGGTGGAAGCGCATCTTTCTGGGCAATGCGCAGGATGTGGAGATGGATGCCACGGGAAGGGTCCTGATTGCGCCCGAGCTTCGAGTCGCTGCGGGGATTTCCAAAGAGGCTGTGTTGCTGGGCATGGGTGCTCACTTCGAGCTGTGGGATGCGCAGGTGTACGCCGAGCAGGAAGCGGAAGCCATGAAGGGCGAGATGCCCGATGTGTTCAAGGACTTCTCTTTCTAAAGGCTGGCGGTGCAAACAACATGGAATCATCAGACCGTCCTGCTCAAAGAAGCTGTGGACGCGCTCCAGGTCAAGCCGGAAGGTGTCTATGTGGATGCCACCTTCGGCAGGGGCGGGCATTCGCGAGCCATCCTCGAGGAGCTATCTCCCGATGGCCGGCTCATTGTCTTCGACAAGGATCCGCAGGCCATCGAAATAGCCCAATCCCTGGCCGACTCAGACCCCCGCTTGAGCCTTCGTCACGAGGGCTTTGCGCATTTGGGGGAGTTGCCTGCCGCCAGCCTGGATGGCGTGCTGATGGACCTGGGTGTCAGCTCTCCGCAGCTCGACGATCCCAGTCGTGGGTTTTCCTTTCGCAAGGACGGTCCCCTGGACATGCGCATGGACACCACGCGAGGGCAAAGCGTGGCTCAGTGGCTGGAAACAGTCGATATCTCAACCCTCTCGGAGGTGATACGTGAATTCGGCGAAGAACGGTTTGCTCAATCGGTTGCAAAGGCGATTGATCGTCGCCGACAGGAACGGGGCCCTATTGGAACCACCAGCGAGTTGGCCGAAATCGTCGGCCGGATGAAAAGCAGCGCCTGCCAGCTGGTGTTCGATCTGAATTGCGGTCGCAGGGAAAATATCTGGCAGGGCCTGGCGGACAGGAGTGGCTGTCGGTTTATA
>JBNKNN010000158.1:0-37541 GCA_050293865.1 Hydrogenophaga sp.
GGCGCGTTTCACCTTGGGGCGGCCCGGCGGTGAAACTGTTGGCCCCCACGCTCCGCCGCTGCACGGGTCGCTGCCCCCCGAGGGGGCGCGTTTCACCTTGGGGCGGCCCGGCGGTGAAACTGTTGGCCCCCACGCTCCGCCGCTGCGCGGGTCGCTGCCCCCCGAGGGGGCTGACTTTGCTCGGGGCGGCCCTTCGCTTCGGTCGTCACCCCCCTGCGCGCCTCATGGCGCTTCCCCCTGACGGGGACGGCGCGTTGCAGGCCGGGAGACCCGGACCTGTCGCACCCTGGTTTTTGCTGCGCCGCCTCACCTGAGGCGGCTTTTGTTGGGGTGGCGCTTTTGTCAATGAGGAGCGCGGGTTACCTGAGGAGCCGAGTTGTTCGGCTCTGTTGGCTGCTGCTGCACTCTTTTCGGCGAACCCCAAGTTCTATCGCACGAAGCCGGTTCCCCATCGGAAAACCTTGTGCGCTTTTTTGCGGGTGGCTTCGATTCGCCGCGCATTGGGATCGTCCGTGCTGGTGATCCACGCTTTGGCTTGATCCGGCGCGCGGCCGAATTCGATGTGGCGGGCCAGGAGGCGTTCTTGCCGCAGAGTCTCGTCTTCTGCCTCCACGTACCAAGCCTGGTCCAGCAGCCTGGCTATGCCGTCCCACGCCGGATCGTCCAGAAGCAGGTAGTTGCCTTCGGTGATGACGATGCGCACGGCTGGGGCGATGGGAATTTCGCCTGCCAAGGCTTCTTCAATGTCGCGGTGGAAGGCCGGCGCGTAGACGATGTCCTCGGATGTCATGGCCTCCGGAGCGCGAATTCTGGCCAGCAAGGCGGCGTAACCGGCGGCATCAAAGGTGTCGGGTGCGCCCTTGCGCTGGGCGCGGCCCAATCGTGCCAATTCGGCGTTGGCCAGATGAAACCCGTCCATGGGCAGCAGGGCTGCCTGGTCTCCCAGCGCTTGGCAAAGGGCCTCCGCCAAGGTGGACTTGCCGGCGCCTGGGGCTCCGACCAAGCCGAGTACTAAGCGGCCCTTGGTGGCCGGCAGCAGCGCCATCAGGTGTTCAAGGGCTTGTTCAACGTCTGGGGCGAGGGGTGTTAGGGGCGTCATGTTGATGAAAGAACAAACTCACCCGCAAAGCCGCAATACTCTAAGCGCTGCGCACACGCAGCCTTGTGTCAGATGGCGCGAGCGTCCATTTCCATTTGCGGCTCGGGTGCATTGGGCTGCATGCTTTGTGCCACTTGCTGCTGGTCGGCTTGCTGGAGGCGATCCCAGGATTGTGCCAGTGGCGTGTTGGCCGCATCCATGGCGTTCACCCGTGTGTCGCGAAGGCTGTAGCCATCGAACTGCGCTGCGTAGAGTTGCTGGCCGTCGGATTTGAAATGCGTGATACCCGTCATGCCCGCCTCACGCGCCTTCGCCGCCAGGCTCATCACTGTGTTCTCCATGCCCTGATCCCATTCGAGCCCGTGTTTTTCCGCCACCAGGCGAACATGACGCTCAGCGTCGCGCAAGAGTTGTTCTGCGTTGAGCGACAGCGGCACGGGCTCTGCTGTGTTGAGCGCCGCGTGTGGGGCACTCTTTTCTTTTGCGCCTTCTTCCTCAACAGTCGCGGGCGCTTGACCGCGTGGCGGTGCGGCCGGCGCGGAGGCGTTGACCCATCCGTCAGGGAGGACGTAGCTCCTGTCCGCAGGGATGCCTGCTTTCTCCAGGTCAAAGTACGCAGGGCCTTCAATGGCCTCGCCCGCAGCGCGCCGCTGCTCCATCACCTGCTGATCAATGCCGGCCGCTTCGTTGGCGAAGTACTGGCCGTAGTTGGTGGGGTATCCCCGCGCGTCGTAGAAGTACTTGCCGAAAGCTTCGATGTTCTCGGGCGTCTTCTCGATCTGGAAGGTGTCGGGGTTGAAGGAGATGCCGGGTCTTGGAGAGAAAGTGTCCTGACTGTCTGAAACGGTTTTACGAATGTAGCTTTGCGCACCGTCGCACGAGCCATGTAGGTGCTTGTACAACTGATCGGTTGTAGCGTCAGGATGTTCCCGTTTTATTTTGGCGGCCAACATGTTGAAGCCTTCGATCTCGTCGGCGGCTTCGCGCGGACGGGCTTCGGCAATGAGGTCTGCAATCGGGCCGGTGTAGTCGCGTGGACCATTGCCCGACGCAATCTCGTGGACCCGGGCCTTGAACCGGTCGTGGATGGCCGCCATCTCGGGCTGGTGAATGCTGTGCTGCACCTCATGCCCCAGCACTTTGATCAATGTGTTCATTGATCGAGGATTGACCCCGGACTCGATGAGGAGGCTGGGGCGCATGAGGATCTGCTCTGGGCCATCGTCGTAGCGCGCTACCGTGTACGCGGCTTCCTTCTCACTTAGAAGTCCAAACCCTCGGTCGAGATGATCTTTTTCTATTGCGCTGCTAAGTGCAGCTCTGATCTCTGGTGATTGTGCAATGGCGTGGCGCAGTGCCGCGCCCTCCGGAGGGTGTGCGGACTGAAACTCGGTCAAGCGTGATTCAAGTGCCTGCTCTGTTTTCTTGTTCATTTTCTATTCCTCCCTATTGCTTGAATGGCGATCAAGTGCAGCGAGTCTGGCCGATTTCAGCTCTTGATGAAGACGTCGAACGACCTCACACATGCATCCCCTTTCTCAATTGGGTTTTGAAATCGATGCATTGTCATCGTCATGCTGACAAGTCCTCTGCGGAAAGCCCAAGTATCCGGGATTCCATGCAGTCCCCAGGCCTCCGTGTCATAGCCAGCGGCTTGGAAGGCAGTGTCGAAGTCATTGAATGAAGGCTTGCACACGCTCTCAAGCTCGGGCTTGGAGTCGGGGTCCTTTTCACTAAGCTGGATGAGAATTCTCCGCGCTCGTGCTTCATTCTTCTCAGGAATGGACCTCATGTAGTAGATCCATTCTCCTTTCCCTATGTCTCCCCAGGTTCCATATTCCCTGGCGTCTTCTGCACTGTGTCGAACCTTGATCCCAAACGCCTTCTCCAAAGCTTCGGGCGAAATGTCGTCCACCGTGCGGAGCCCCACAATGAAAGGGATCAGACGCGCGCCGAATTCCTCGCTGGTCAGTGTGGGCGCGTCTGCCAGTGCGTTGGCTTGGCTTTGTGCGGAAGGGCTGGCGCAGCCAGTCATCAAAGCCAATGACAACAACAACAGCGCCGCACCGGTTGGCGACCAGGCGCCAAGCGCACGAAATGAGCGAAACGAGCGCAAAGGGGAAAAGGCCTGAAAAAGGCTGAACACGAACTCCTCCTGACATGGCCTCGCCCAAGACCCGGACCACGAAAGGGGTGGGATGGGTCAGGCGGGCTTTTGTAGAACTTAAATTCTACTCAAATGCCGGGATTTCGTGCGGGATGTGCTGCCCGATCCTTCCCCCGGATCGGGCAAACCGCTGCCCATCTGGGCAGTGCCAGCCGAATGCTCAGTTCAGCGCCATGCTGAGCTTGCGGCGGTAGCGCGAGACCATTTCCTGCTGGGGGTCCTGCTGCTGCACCGATGCGCCTGCGAGCTGGATGCCGCCGGCCGACTCGCCTGCACCGGTGTCGGCTTGCTTTTGTGGTGGTGGGGTCATCAGCTCCAGCAAGCCAATGTAGGTCTTGCGCGGGGCCTCGTCGTCCCACTTCTTGTCGCGCATGATGATTTCCAGCAGTTCGTCCAGTGCGGCCGGCCATTCGCCCATGGCGATCAGCACGCGGCACTTGGCGAAACGGGTTTCGAAGTCACGCTTGTTTTTTTCAATGGCTTCGTCGAACTTGGCGATCGGCCATTGGCCGCGCGGGTCGTTGGTCACGAACTCCAGGGCGTTGAGCCACTGGCTCAGGGCTTCAAAGCGCAGTGGCACCGGGATCTGGCCCATGGCCGGGGCCAAAGCGCCAGCGGCTTCGGCCAGGCGGCCATGGGTGATGTATTGCTTGACCAGTTCAAAGCGCAGTCCGTCGTTGTCCGGGGCCTGGGCAACGGCCTGGGCCAACTTGTCCAGGGCGCTGCCAGCTTCTTCTGGGTCGTCGGCCGTGGCCAGCATGTCCTGAGCCGCCTCTGCTTCGGCCTGGGCCTGCAGTTCATCTTCGCTGGGAAGGTGCTTGTCCAGAAACTCCTTGATCTGGCCTTCTGGCAAGGCGCCCATGAACCCGTCAACCGGCTGGCCGCCCACCAGCAGCACGCAGGTGGGAATGGAACGAATGCCGAAGGCGGCGGCCAGTTGCTGCTCCTGGTCGGAGTCAATCTTGACCAGCTTGAACCGCCCGTCGTATTCCGTTTCGAGCTTTTCCAGAATCGGGCCGATGACCTTGCAGGGGCCACACCAAGGGGCCCAGAAATCGACCAGCACAGGCGTCTGCATGGACGCTGCGATGACTTCTTGTTCGAAATTGGCGACGGTGACGTTGATCATGTTCTTTTGGGCCGCTGGGCGGCCTTTGGGGCAAAACGTAAAATCGACACTTTACCGGAGATGGGCCACCCTTGCGGCCCGACCTAAACGGCTGGCCCGATCCGTGCCCGTCAGAAAGCCCACAAACATGAGCAACATCCAGGTTGGCGTGGTCATGGGGTCCAGCAGTGACTGGGACACCATGCAGCACGCGGTGCAGATTCTCGAAGAGTTCGGCGTGGCCCACGAGGCCAGGGTCGTCTCTGCCCACCGCATGCCTGATGACATGTTTGCCTATGCCGAGAGCGCCGCAGGCAGGGGCATCAAGGCGATTATCGCTGGTGCGGGGGGTGCAGCCCATTTGCCGGGCATGCTGGCGGCCAAGACGGAAGTACCTGTGCTGGGTGTGCCGGTCCAGTCCAAAGCCCTGTCGGGCGTGGACTCCCTGCACAGCATTGTCCAGATGCCCAAGGGCGTTCCTGTGGCAACCTTTGCCATTGGGCATGCTGGTGCAGCCAATGCGGCGCTGTTTGCCGTGGCCATGCTGGCCAATGAAGACGCGGCTTTGCGCGAGAAGTTGACGGCGTTCCGTGCCCGCCAGACCGAGGCTGCCAGGGTCATGACGCTCCCGCCGGTTTGAGCCGAAGGGCCCCGAACCGGTCTGAGTCAGACAGCATCAGTGCTCCATTCAGCGAATTTTTGGCCTCGCAGCTTTCTATTTGATTTCCTCGTACGACAACCGGACAGTTCCCCATGAGTCTCAAACCCTTGCTCCCCGGCGCCATGACCGACCGCGGCCACCAAATGACCCTGGGTGTCATGGGTGGCGGCCAACTGGGCCGCATGTTCGTCCAGGCTGCGCAAGCCATGGGGTACTTCACTGCCGTGCTGGATCCGGACCCGGCCAGTCCGGCTGGTCTGGTGAGCCACTTCCACATCCAGACCCCTTACGACGACCAGGATGGCCTGGCGCAGCTGATGCAGCGCTGCGAAGCGATCACCACCGAGTTTGAGAACGTCTCTGCGCCTGCGCTCGCCACCCTGGGCGCCCAACGACCGGTGGCTCCCTCGGCGCAGTGCGTGGCCATCGCCCAGGACCGGGTGCAGGAGAAGGCCATCTTTGTGCAGAGCGCCCCCAAGAGCGGTGTATTTCCGGCCCCTTATGCGACCATCGACACCGATGCTCTGTTGCAAGCCGCGCCGGCCGACCTGCTGCCCGGCATCCTGAAAACCGCGCGCATGGGTTACGACGGCAAAGGCCAGGTCCGCGTCAACACGCCAGAAGAACTGGCGGCCGCCTGGGAGACACTGGGCAAGGTGCCCTGTGTGCTGGAAAAGCTGATGCCGCTCAAGGCCGAGTATTCGGTCATCGTGGCGCGTGCTGCCAGTGGCGAGGTGGTGAGCTACCCTGTTCAGAAGAACACCCATTGCGACGGCATCTTGGCCGTGACCGAGGTATATGAAGGCAACATCGCGCCAGCATTGGAAGAGCGCGCCCGTGCCGCCACGGCCGCTCTGGCGGAGCAGATGCAATACGTGGGTGTGTTGTGCGTTGAATATTTCGTGGTGGACGGCGGCCAAGGCAGTGAGGATCTGGTGGTCAACGAAATGGCTCCTCGCCCGCACAACAGCGGCCACTACACGCAAGACGCCTGCGACATGTCGCAGTTCGAGGCGCAGGTACGCACCCTGGCGCGCCTGCCACTGCACACGCCGCGCCAGTATGGGCCGGCGATCATGATCAATGTGCTGGGCGACCTCTGGTTCGACGCCAACGCCGTCCGTGCGGAGGCCAGCGAGAAGCCCATCGACCCGCCATGGGACAAGGTGCTGGGCCTGCCCGATGTGCACCTGCATCTCTACGGCAAACTCAGCGCACGCCGCGGCCGCAAGATGGGGCACATCAATGTCGTGGGCAGCTCCGTCGAATCCACCCGCGCCACGGCGGAGAAAGTGTTGCAGTTGCTGGGCTTGCCAGCGCTGCCCTGACTGAAGCCGCTGCCGCCATGCCATTGACGCTGCAAGCCTCGTTTCCCGGGGCCATCGAGCAGGCGGCCGAGCGTTTGGCTGCCGGCGCTTTGGTGGGCATGCCCACCGAGACGGTGTATGGGCTGGCGGCTGATGCCGACAATGCCACGGCGGTGCAACGCATCTTCTCCGCCAAGCAGCGGCCGGCCGATCACCCGCTGATCGTCCATGTGGCGCCTGTGGAGATGGGTTCAGCAGGCGCTGGTGCCGATGCCTGGGCAGCCGTGGTGGCACCCTTTGCGCAAAACGTACCGCCGGTGGCCTTGGCCCTGATGAAGGCCTTCTGGCCTGGCCCGCTCACGCTGATACTTCCCCGCCGTCCGTCGGCAGTGGCCGTTGCCGCAGGCGGGCAGAACTCTGTGGGTGTGCGCTGCCCGGCGCACCCGGTGGCTCAGTCATTGCTCAAGGCTGCCAAGGCCAAGGGCGTGCAAGGCGTGGCCGCGCCCAGCGCCAACCGCTTCGGCCGGGTCAGCCCGACCACGGCGACACATGTGCAACAGGAGTTCGAGTCTCTGTCAGACGAAGAGTTGCTGGTGCTCGATGGCGGGGCGTGTCCTGTGGGCATCGAGTCCAGCATTGTGGACTGCTCCCGCGCGGTGCCGGTGCTGCTCCGCCCCGGCATGTTGTCGGTTGATGATCTCAGCAAGGCTTGCGGCGTGCGTGTGCAGCGACCGGAAGACGTCGCGCACAACCGGCTCGGTGACGCGCCCAAAGCCTCTGGTACCTTGGAGTCCCATTACGCGCCATCGGTACCGTTGCGCCTGATGCCGGCCAAGCAGCTCCAGTCCGCCCTGGACGTGTTGGGTCCTGATGCGAAGCACATTGCGGTCTATGCGCGATCCAGCCTGAACGCAGCCGCGGGAATTGTCCTGAGATCCATGCCTTCGGATGCGGCTGCTGCCGCACACGAGTTGTTTGCCGTGCTTCGCGCGCTTGATGAGTCAGGGGTGAAGCTGATCTGGGTGGAAACGCCGCCCGACGATCCGGTGTGGGATGGTGTGCGGGACCGGCTGCAGCGTGCCGCTGCATAGACGGCGCCATTCAGTCAGTCTTCACTTTCACGGCATGGGCTGTCGCTTCGGCCCCTGGCGCAGTCCGCCAAATCGGATGCGCATGATCAGAATGGCCAGTGCAAGCGAAAACGTCACCGCGTTGGCTGCGATCAGCGGCCAGGCCTTGAGCGCAATCCCGTACACCAACCACATGCCCACGCCGATCGTGAACACGGTATACATGCCCAGCGAGATGCCGCTGACATTTCTCGTGCGAAATGTCATCAAGGCTTGAGGGACAAAGCTGGCTGTTGTCAAAAACGCCGCGCTGTAACCGATAAGATCAAGGTAAGCCATGGGGAACCAACGACAGAGGAAGAGCGATGATACGCTCAGTGGTCGGCCCAAAGAATGGTCGATTGATTCAAAATCTCGCTGTCACACCAACCTTTGCCGTTCGCCGCATGATCGCCATGTCCCGACGTTCAGATAACGATGTCCAAAACGAGGGGGAGGATGCCCTCGACATCAATTCCCGCACTCTGCATCACTACTACCATACGGTGGTGGCCGACTCAGACGAGAAGGATCCGATTGCGGAGGCATTGCTTCGCCGCGGGCAGCGCCTGGCTCGCGAGAAAGCCCGGCGCGCCAAGCTGCGCGCAGCAGCCATCTGGGCCGCTGGCTTGCTGGCCGTACTGGCAGTGGCTGCGATCGCCTGGTCTTTCTTGGACACAATGAACTGATGCGGCTGGGCTTGCCCTGCTGACCCGTTGACGCGTGGCCGAAATGCGATGGGCGATGGTCAGGGTCGTTGGCTGCCGAGGTTGGCCGTCCACTCCACCAGAGCGTCGAGCGCCGCACGTCCTTCGCGGGCTTGTCCGTCGTTGACGAAGGCCGCCATCACATAGCGCTGTCCGTCCAGCGACTGTACATAGCCAGCTACGCCTGAAACATCGTCAAGCGTGCCCGTTTTCAGCCAGGCCTTGCCGTGCGCGGCACTGCTCGGGCTGCGTGCAATGCGCGCAGCCGTACCCTTGACGCCAGCGACCGAGAGTGAGTTCACGAACTGCTGGCCGTTGGGGTGATGGGCGGCCTTGAGCAGCAGCGCAGCCAATGCGCCCGGCGTGAGCCGCTCTGTGCGAGAGAGGCCGGAGCCGTTTTCCATGACCGGCGCCAAGTAGCGAAGACCCAGCGTGCGCACCCACCAGTCGCGCAGCACTTGCCGGGAATGTTCAAAACGTCCCTGCCGAATGGGAGTGAGCGGTCCCTTGGCTTCGGTCAACTCCTGCACCCCATCCGGCGCCACTTGTCCCAGGGTGAGGAACACCTGTTGGGCCATGACGTTGTTGCTCCACTGGTTGACGTCCGCGATGATGTCTTTGAGGGGCAACGAGTGCGCTTCGTGCAACAGCTTCAGCCCTGGCGGCGTCAAACCATATCGGGCGCGGCCGGTGAGAGCTCCGCCGCTGGCCCGCCACAGGCCTTCCAGAGCTCGAGCCGAGTAGCTGTCAGGGTCCTGGTACGCCACCGCCCAGTGGCGCTTTCCGCATCGTCGGGAATATCGGCCCTTGAACTCAATCTTGTCTGGCCTGGAATAGTCAGCGGCCAATGCGCTTTGCCAGGCGCCACATGCACCTGCGCTCAATGGCACCGTTTCCTGGATGCTCAGCCCTGCCAACGGGGGTTCGCTTGTGATGCGTGCCACGCCTGCCCGTCGGTCGGGTTCGAACTTGAGAATGACCGATTTGAAGTTCACCAGCAAACCATCGGGCGAGGCGTTGTAGGGCCGCAGGGCTTCACCGTCGAACGCCGCCGGGTCGTGCGGGGGGAGTTCAAAAGCACTGTGGTCCAGGATCAAGTCGCCCATGATGACCTGCACGCCCTTTTCGTGCAGGGTCCAGAACGTTTCCTGTATGCGCTCAAGCACCAGTTTGGGATCACCCCCTCCCCGAATGTAGAGGTTGCCATGCAGTGCGCCATTCCTGATGTCGCCGTCGACATAGAAGCGCGTGGTCCAGGTGAAGTCAGGCCCGAGCATGTCCATCGCGGCGTATGTGGTCACCAGCTTCATCACCGAAGCAGGGTTGACCTGCTCGTCTGCCCGGTATTGAACCCGTGGCCCGGCAGTGCCATTGACCGGCACGACCATCGCGGCGAAATGCCGCTCAGGAATGCCGGCTTTCTTCAATGCCGCTGCCACGGGCTCAGGCAACGCGGTGTCGCGCAGCTTGACGGCCGCTTCTTCAGCCATGGTTGGCAACGAAAAGGCAGCACCAAGCACCAGACAAGTCCATCGGCGCAGAAAGGGGCGCAGCAGCGAGGTCAGAGCAGCGGAAGTGGGGCGAGTACGCAGTAGGGGAAGCATGTGCGCCTATTATGAAACCACTGCAACCAAGGCTCACGCAGCTTTTGCGGCGCCGGGACGACTTTGCCCGGTGGTGGCCCATAATTCAGGCATGACTGTTGTACCGAGCGAACGCCGTTTCCTGGCACTGGAATCAAGTACCGACGTGATGTCGGTGGCTCTGGGGTCCGGTGCGCCAGGTGCAAGCACATGGGTCTATCGTGGCCCGGGTGCGGCTCAGTCCTCTTTGCATCTGTTGCCGCAAGTTCGGGCCTTGCTCAATGAGGCCGGTTGGGAACTGTCCAGTCTGGATGCCATCGTCTTTGGCCGGGGCCCGGGTTCATTCACTGGCCTTCGAACCGCATGTGCGGTGGCGCAGGGCCTGGCGCTGGGCGCAGGCGTTTCTGTCATAGGGGTGGACACGCTCATGACGCTGGCCCAACAGGCAGCCATGGCCGCGCAGCAAGGTGGGAACGCTTCGCCGAAACGTGTGACGGCGCTTCTGGACGCGCGCATGAACGAAGTCTACGTTGCGCAATATGCAAGAGGCGATCACGCAGAGATGTGGAAAGCTGTTGCGCAGCCGCAGTTGTGTGCGCCGGAGTCATTGGCGGCCCATATGGATCACCTGGATCAACTGGATCAGCTGGATGCGATATCAGCAGAGCCGAACGACCGAGCGACCCGATACCTGGTGGGCAACGTTCGCAAGTCTTATCCCGACGTGTTGGGGGCCTTCCCTGGCGAATGGCTGGACGCGGCGCCAGATGCCGAAGCCATGCTGTCGCTTGCACCGTTAATGCTGGCCTCAGGAAAAGCAGAGGCCGCCGAACTGGCGCAGCCGCTGTACGTGAGGGACAAGGTCGCCCAGACCACGGCCGAGCGGGAGGCGCTGCGCTTGAAAGCTGCGCAGACAGCGCAAGGCGAACAGGGTTGAACACCATGCCCGTGACGCCATCAGCCACCTGGCCAGAACGCCCGCTGGCGGACGTTCCTGGCACTGACGTCTGGTTCAGCCCGATGGCGGCAGGTGACGTGCCCAGCGTGCATGAGGTGGAAAAGACGGCTTACCCCCGTCCCTGGACGCAGCGGCATTTCAACGATTCAATCGCTTCTGGCTATGCGGCCATGATGCTGATGTCGAACGACGAACCCAAGGCCGCGATGATGCGCGGCGGGCCGCGCGATGGTCAGCGGCTGTTGGGCTACGTGGTGGCCATGGCAGGTGTGGCCGAAGTGCACCTGCTCAACATCACCGTGGCCCCTGCGTTGCAGGGAAAAGGGTGGGGCCGGGCTCTCATGGATGCTCTGGTGGTCTGGTCGCGTGCATGTGGCGCCGAAGCCTTGTGGCTGGAGGTGCGGGCGGGCAACCAGGGTGCCCAGTCCATGTATGCCAAGTACGGATTTGTGAAAATGGGTGTTCGGCGCGATTACTACCCTGCTGGCCATGGTCAGCGCGAAGACGCTGTGGTGATGCAACTGCCTTTGGCCTCCAGCTTCACCAACGACAACCCAACAAGCCATAACACCGCTGCATGAGCGAGCACGACAGCCCCCCAGCCCCTGAGCAGGCCCACGAAGACGCCACGCACGCCCCAGTCGACACCTCTTTCGTGGTGGCTCTGGACGCGCGCCAGCGCGCCATGCTCGCCGAAATGGGGATCAAGGTATGGGCACCCAAGGCGACACCGGCGCCAACGCCAACGCCAGAAACCATATCAGCCCCACCGCCTACGCCTACGCCTGCATCTTTCACAGCTGCAGCCGTACCGACGCCGTCGGCTCCTGCGCCCACGCCTTCCCGGGCGGCACCGGCCACAGCGCCAGGCATATCGCCCGATGCAGCATCAGAGCCTCTCGCCACGACCGCCAGAGCGGCGTTGGGTCAGCGCCCACCGGGCATCGAAACCATGGACTGGGCCAGCCTGGAGCAGGCCGTTTCGGCTTGCCAGGCCTGTGGCCTTTGCCAGACACGGACCAACACCGTTTTCGGCGTGGGTGACGCGCAAACCGACTGGCTGGTGGTGGGAGAAGCGCCGGGCGAAAACGAAGACCGGCAGGGTGAACCTTTTGTGGGCGCGGCCGGCCAGTTGCTCGACAACATGCTCGCCGCCATCGGCCGCAGCCGGAAAGGCAAGGGGCCCGAAGGCGCCTTCATCGCCAACGTGCTCAAATGCCGCCCACCAGCTAACCGAAACCCCTTGCCCGAAGAAGTGGCACAGTGCGAGCCCTTCCTGCGCCGGCAGGTGGCCCTCATCCAGCCTCGCATCATTCTGGCCATGGGGCGTTTCGCTGTGCAATCCCTGCTGCAAACACAAGAGCCGATCGGTCGACTGCGTGGCAAGGTTCACCAGTACGAAGGCGTACCCGTCATCGTGACCTACCACCCGGCCTATCTGCTGCGCAGCCCCAGCGAAAAGGCCAAGGCGTGGGCCGACCTCTGCCTGGCGCTCGACACCTTGGCCGCGAGCCAGGGCTGAGGTAGCTGCGCGCTGCGCACGGAGCCCCGGCAAACTTACAATCGGAGCATGACTTTCATCGACATGCTGCTGGCCGCAGAGCGCCAGAATGGCTCCATGCTGTGCGTAGGGCTGGACCCGGACCCCAAACGTTTTCCCGCTGCGATCAAGGGCGACGCCAGCAAGATCTACGACTTCTGCGCCGCCATTGTCGATGCCACGGCCGACGCCGTGATCGCGTTCAAGCCGCAGATTGCCTACTTTGCTGCGCATGGCGCCGAAGACCAGCTGGAACGCCTGGTGAAGCACATGCGCAGCGCGGCGCCGCATGTGCCTGTCATCTTGGATGCCAAACGTGGCGACATTGGCAGTACGGCCGAGCAATACGCAGTGGAAGCGTTTGAACGCTACGGCGCCGACGCCGTGACCTTGTCACCCTTCATGGGCTTTGACTCTGTGCAGCCCTACCTGAAGTACGAAGGCAAAGGCGCGTTCCTGCTGTGCCGTACCTCCAACCCAGGTGGTGACGATTTCCAGAACCAGCGCCTGGCCGAAGTCGACGGGCAACCGCGCCTGTACGAACACATCGCTGGCCTGGCCCAAGGGCCATGGAACCTCAACGGCCAGCTCGGTCTGGTGGTGGGGGCTACCTATCCCAACGAGATCGAGCGCGTGCGCGAACTCGCCCCCACGCTGCCATTGCTCATCCCGGGCGTGGGCGCGCAAGGCGGCGACGCCATCGCCACCATCAAGGCCGGCTACCGCGCCGACGCCAGCGGCACCAACACCGGCGGCGTCATCGTCAACTCATCCCGTGCGGTTCTCTACGCCTCCACCGGGGAAGACTTTGCCCAGGCAGCAAGGGCAGAGGCACTGCGCACGCGTGAGGTGTTGCAGCAGGCGAAGGCGGCTGCATAGGCTGAGGGCGCTAAGCCTCGTGCGACGGGCTCAGCGTGATTTCGTCAGCCAGCCCTACTCTGTCGGGGCTTTGTCAGTTGCCATCGCGGGCAGCGCCGGCCAGCGAATGGCGTCCACGACACCATTCTTCCCTGGGGCGAGCTGGTTGATGTCATGCCCAGCCAGCATCTTCCCCCTGATTTCATTCATGAGGTGGGTGACGCCACCAAAAGGCGCTATGACGTCAACCACCCAAATGTCATCTCCGCTGGTCCAGTCGCCAAATGAGAGTTGATGTGGAGGCGTGCGATACCGGTTGGCAACCTCTTTTGAGAATTTTCCCCATGAAACAAAAGCCAAAGGAGCATCGTTGCGCATGAACAGCTTGCATTGTTCGTGCATCAACGGAGGGATGACGCGCCACTCCAGCTCGCTAAGCAGGGTGTGTTTGGTGTGTGCTTGTTGCATCATCAACCAAGCAACAGGACCGAGAAGCGGCAATTTCGCGAACATCTTGTGCGCCTGCCCTTGAGCGAACTCGACGACTTGCTTGGCATCTTCCTCGCTCATCAATTTGGTTTGGTTGTCGCTCACTTTGTGCTCTCCTCAGTTGGCTTGCTGATCAAACCCAGTTCAGTTTCAGTAATGGTGTCGTCCAAGGGGACGAGTTCTTGCGCGGAAGGCTCCAGGATAGACTCCATGGCTTTGACGTGCGCATCGTCGAGTTCACCTACCGTTGCTAACAAGGCTGTCCAACTCAACAGGAGGTTAGCCTTGGCTCGTGCAATGTCCCGTTGAACGCCGAAATACTGACTTTCGGCGTCCAGTACATCAGTGTTGATGCGTGTCCCTATGCGGTAGCCTACTTTGCTCGCCTCAACTGCCTTCTCGCTGGCCACCAGGCCAGAGTTCAAAGCGCGCAACTGCGCCAATCCTGAACGGACACTGGCGTAGGAATTTCGAACTTCCGCTTGCGCATTCAAGCGTGCCAGATCGCGCTGAGACAAGGCTTGATTCAGCAAGGCTGCTTGCTCCTTGACTCGATAGTAGCTTCTTCCGCCTTCAAAAAGTCTCCAGTTCACACTCAGCATGGTTTGCGTGGAAGTCGTTCGTTGAGCCAAGTCAGCAGGAGAGGTGAAGCTACCGTCTGTGCTGGTTCGGCCGCGGGTAACCGTTAAATCGAGCGTAGGCATGAATCCTGCCTTCTCCTTTGCCAGTTCGGCTTGAACCGATTCAGTCTGAGCCTCGGCCGCGAGCATCTCTGGGTTTTGGCTAGGCAGCTTGGACAGCCACACATCAATCGGGTCAATGGCGCTGACAGGAAGACGCGCTTCTGCCTTGACACCATGCAAGGAATCGAATTGCTTGCCCGTGATCGTTCTGAGGTTTGTGAGCGCGACTTGTAGCGCGTTCTCGCCTTCAATGGATTGAGCCAAGGTCAAGTCATGCTGAGACTGGGCTTCGTGAACATCGGTGATGGTGGTCGCCCCCACTTCGAAGTTCCGGCGAGCCAAATCCAATTGAGATTCCACTGCCTTTAGCTGCAAGCGTGAGAGTCGAACGCCTTCGTTGGCCACCCACGCCTCGAGGTATGCCCCCACAACGCGCGTCAACAGCTGCTGCTCGGCGAGTGCCAAGCGGTGTTCTGCCTGCTTTTGTGATACCAAGGCTTGGCGAACCGCCATCCAATGATCGGGGCGAATAATGCCTTGTGTCAGTTGCAATTGACGCGTGTTGGTCTCGACATTCTTGTCAGCCGGGTCTTCTTCGCCAAAGTAAAGAGTGCCTTTCTGCCGACTGCGGTTGCGTGAATAGCTCAACTGGGGCAGCAAGTCCGCCCGGGCCTGGGGCAGGCGTTGTCGGGACGCTTCATGTGCATAAGTTGCGGCCAGATACTCAGCATCACTCTCTCTAGCCAACTCAAGTGCTTCGCCCAACGTCTGAGCCGATGCTACTTGCATGGCCATCCAGCACGCCGTGGCGAAACTGGCGTGACGCCAAGACAACGCGCAAGGCTTGACGTTTGCAATTGCGGTGATCTTGGATCTCATCATCGCTCCCTCAACGATTCTTCCTTGTAGCGCAGCAGCGGCGCCAGGAAGTACTCGAGCATGCGGCGGTCCCCGATGCGGATATCCGAAGTCACGGACATGCCTGCTGTCACAGTTCCGCGCTGGCCGCCGACAATATTGGGCGTTTCTGTCTGACTGAGCTTGATGCGCACTGGATAGACAGGGCCCAGTTGTTCGTCCACCATGGCGTCTCGGCCTACCCACTGAACTTCCCCTTCGATGTAGCCATAGCGGGTGAAGTCGTATGTCTCGACCTTGTTGATGACGCGCTGGCCGACGCGAATATGTCCTATATCCTTGTTGGCAACCTTGGCCTCGACTTCGATGCTCTCGTTGTCTGGCACGATGACCATCAGAACTTGCGCTTGCGTCACCACGCCGCCTTCAGTGAAAACGGCCAGCTGTTGGACAACCCCGTTGATGGGGGCTCGCAGCGCCTGCAGTTTTGAACGCTGCTGCGCTTTGGTGAGTTCTTTGACAATGTTGTCACGGTTCTTGGTGGCCTCTACCAACTCGGCCGTGGCCTTGGAGTTGAACTCCGCCAACGCCAGTGCCTTCTGTTGAACGGCGGACCGAATGGCTGCACTCGCTTCAGCCAGCCGTTGCTCTTGGACCGCTACCTCCTTTTCTTGGTTGGCCAATTCAAGCCTGGTGTCGATCAATCCCAACTCTGCGATATGACCTGTTTTTGCCAGTTCCTCTCGCATCTCATGCCGCTTCTTGATCAAGGTGAGACTGGCTTGAAGCTGACGCAGGTTGGTCGCCACTGCATCTCGGTCCGCTTGGCGTTTGGCGATCTCGGCGTCCATTGAAGAAACCTTGGCATCCAACTCAAGCTGCTTATTTGCTAGCATGGCTTCTTGGTTTGCAACAACCTCTTGTGGCAGTGAGGCGTCCACTTCAAATTCGTCCCGGCCATCGAGCAAAGCTTCGAGGCGGCTGACATCCGCCTTGGCCTCTTGCAGTTCTCGGTCCAGTCGCTCTGCATCCGCATCACTTGAGGTAGGGTCAAGCTCTACCAGCACATCGCCCGCTTTGACTGCCTGACCGTCGCGAACACGGATCTTGCGCACCACGCCCGCTTCAAGTGGCTGTACCACCTTGCTGCGTTCCGAGGTTGTAACCCGACCAGTGCTGGAGACCACTACATCCATATGGGAGAAGTAGGCATAGAGAATGGCCAATATCGCAATCGCAATCAGAGTCAGGCTGACCATGCGTGCCATCAGAAGTGGCGGACGCTGCTGGAGCGCAATGGCAGATGGAGCAAACGATTGCCAATCCACTTTCGGGTCGGCTTCAGCCGCAGCACGAGGCGTTCCTGCCGAAACTTGCTGAGGAGCTTGAACTTTGGAAGTTTCAGGCATTGCGTGCCTCCGTCTCAACAGCGTCTTTCTGGTTCATTGCCGTTTCAAGTATTTGGTGTGCTTGATACAGGTCGAAGTAGCGGCCTTTGGCTGCCATTAGCGTGGTGTGATTGCCTGTCTCAATCAGCCTGCCGTCTTCAAAAACCATCAGTCGGTCTGCGCGGCGAAGCGTCGGCAGTCGATGGGCCACGATGAACACAGTTCGGCCTTGAGTGATCTTGCTCATGTTTTCCTGGATAACGCGCTCACTCTCGTAGTCCAGAGCGGCAGTGGCTTCATCTAGAAGCAGCAGACGAGGGTTGGTTACCAAGGCCCTGGCGATGGCCAAGCGGGCACGCTGCCCGCCGCTCAGGCGTCCACCGCGCTCCCCGATCAAGGTGTCGTACCCTTCTGGCAGCTCAAGAATGAACTCATGAGCGCCGGCCAGCTTGGCGGCTTCCATGATGGCTTCCATAGGCAGCTGTGGGTCTGACAATGCGATGTTCTCGCGCACACTTCGGTTGAACAGAACGCTGTCTTGAGCTACCACGCCCATTTGTCGGCGGAGCCAGCCTGCATCGAGCAAGTTGAGGTCCATGCCGTCGATCAAAATTCGACCCTGCTGAGGGGTGTACAAGCGTTGAAGCAACCGCAGGAGGGTTGTTTTCCCTGCCCCGGAGACGCCGACGATGCCGATGATCTCTCCCGCCTTGACATCGAAGCTCACATCGCTGAGAACATCGCGGGCATTGGGGTTGTACCGAAAGTTGACGTGATCGAATCGCACCTGACCGTTGACCATCGGCGGGACAGCTCTCTCAGCCTGAAAGCCGGGCTCAGGCTGAGCGTCCATGATTTCTCCTAGCCGCTTGATCGAAACACGCATCTGGGTGAATTCCTGCCACAAGGAGGCGAGCTTCAAAATAGGGGCGTTGACTCGTGCACTCAACATGTTGAACGCGATGAGCCCGCCTACACTGAGATCTCCATCAATAACCGCTTTCGCTCCGAACCACAGAAGCGCCGCTGTCAGTGCTTTGCTGGCGAAGCCCACGAACTGGTTGGACGCATTGCTCACATGGCCGGCATGGAAAGAGCTTTCCACGTAGTCACCCAAGCGGCGGTCCCATTGGCGTTGCCACTGCGGCTCGATGGCTTGCCCTTTTAGGGTCTCCATGCTGGTGACGGTTTCGACCAAAAACGCCTGATTCTCTGCGCCAAGCGAAAATTTGTCCTCCAGATTCTTGCGAAGAAGAGGGGATACTAGCCACGAAGCCCCAAAGAAGATCGGGAGTGCAATCAGCACAATGAGCGTCAGCTTCGGGCTGTAGTAGTACATCACGCCGATGTAGACCACCGCGAAGATGAGATCGAGCCAACTGGTCAGCGCCTGGCCTGTCAGGAAAGCTCGGGCGTTTTCGAGCTCGCGCACTCGGGCGACCGTATCGCCTGCACGCCGGCTTTCAAAGTAACTCATCGGCAGCCGCATCAAATGCCGGAACAGTTTGCTGCCGAGCTCGACGTCGAGACGACTGGTGGTATGAGTGAAGAGGTAGTGGCGCATGCCGCCCAGAACTACTTCAAACACCGCAAGCGCGACCAAGGCGATTGCCAGCACATCCAGCGTTGACAGGCTTCTGTGCGTTAGCACTTTGTCGATCACCACCTGAAACACCAAAGGTGTCATCAGCGCAAAAATCTGTACGAAGAGCGAAGCCAGCAACACCTCGCCCAAAAGTCCCTTGTACTTTCGCATGGCCTGGAGAAACCAGCTCACGCCAAATTTCTCCGTCATAGCATCGGACTGCATTGCAGAAGCCGGCTTTCGACGGGCGTTGATCCAGCGACCAGTCCATACCTTCTCAAAGGCTTGTTTGGAGAGCTTGGATGGTTGTTTTTCACCCTGCCGCTGAAGGACGAGCCCTTCTTCATTGACGCCACCAACAACTGCCAGGGCGCCGCCTTCGCAAATCACGATCACCGGGTGGGCATGCTTTTTGAGATCGGCATATTTGCCGTCACTGATCCTCGATTCAAAGCCCAGCTCTTGCAGCGCCTGGTTGAACTCTCTGACGCCAAATTCGACGTCGCCAGCGAGCCAACGGTGTTGCAATTGTCCAGCGTCAATGGACATATCGTGTAGCTGGCAATAGGTGCGCAGCAACTCTACGCGGTGTTGCGCCATTTGCCGTCGGGCGTGCGCGTCGTTGTCGACCTCTTGTGTGGTCATGAAACCTCCCTGACAAAGTTGAATTGGTTTTAGCCCAAGGGCTTGAAATAGTTGGAGCCGCAGGATTGGAAGCCTGCGTGCTTCATGAATCTGTCGAAACGGTCCATGTCGATGGCAACGCTCATATTGATGTTGATCTCTGCCACGCTGCGGTTGGCGCACCATTTCTGGAACGCCAGCAAGAGTTTGGCTGCGGCACTGGTGCCGCGGAACTCTTGGTTGACGTAGAAGAACTTATCCTGGGCTACCCAGACGTCGCTGAAGAATGACGGAAGGACGTTGCCCCCAAGCATGCCCACCACTTCTCCTGAAAGGCGCTCAGCCAGCAAGAGACAATGCACCTTGGGTTCTGAGAGCGACAGCGCAAAAACTTTGCGCAACTTGTCTTCGTTGACCGGATAACAGGCAAACCTGGACTCGGCATGCATGATCTTGCCAAGGGCGATGCATGCCTCCTCATCTTGGGCCGTCGCAAAACGAATTTTCATGGGGATCTTTCATCACCGCCGCAACGGAAAGAAAGCGTGCCTTCCTCCGCTGCAGGGTGCGTCAGTCTCGCTGGGTTATGCGGCCATTCCTAGAGGCTCAGGTGCCTCGCTGTTGTGGGGAACCTGTCCATCGGATTCGGTGCTGACCGAAACAAGTGCAGAGCTGTCTTCCATCGGCACGTACCCCAGTGGCGTCTCGCTGGTTGCGTTGGCCGCAGCGGCCTGGGCGAAGGCATTGGCCTGCTGCGCAATACTGGCGTTATCCAGCAGAGTGATCTCCTGCGCCTCATTGCCCAGCGGCGATTCGCTTGCTGAAACGTCTGATGTGGCAGTTGCAACAGCAACGGTGGAAGCTCCGCCTTCAGTCTGTGCTTCGACCTCAGCTTCGCTGCCACTCTCGCTCTGCGTGTCTGCGTCTTCGCTGGCGATTTGCTCCTGATTGATGGAAACGTATGCAGGCGAGAACGACTCAACTGGTACTTCACCTGCGGCTTCCAACTCATCTTGAACCCAGTCGGGCAGTGCCATGTTGTTGCCCGCGAACACAACGTCGCCGGCTTCAGTCGTGTGACCGTCGGCATAAGTCACCGTTGACGTGCCCAGAACGGCGTTGCCGTTGTTGAGGCTTGCATCCCCTTCGGGGTTGAGGCCGATGCTCTCGATCCCCAGCTCTTCAAGTGTTGTCCACTCACCCTCATCCTGTTGGCCGTTGCCATTGGCGTCTTGCAAAAGGCCGAAGCGGGCCCACTCCTCGTCTGCTGCGGTCAGTTGTCCGTCGCCATCGGTGTCGAACGCGCGCAAGCCTTCCATATCGGTGCGGGCGTTCTCTGCGTACCCCACAAAGCTGACTTCGTCTCGATCAGAGATGGCACCGTCGTCATTCTTGTCGTAAGCCAGAAGCGCGTCGCTGCTGGCCACCCAGCCGATGCGGTCTTGCCAGCCATCGCCGTTGATGTCGGCGAACATGTTGGAGTCTTCTGGTGCGATCAAGTCGATGCCGTCCCCATCGACGTCCACGGCCACAGGGAAGCAACCACCGCTAGAACCCCAGCCCACAGACTCCACCCTGATAGGGTCAGAATAGGTGATCGCACCACGGCTGTCTGAGACTGCGATGACAAATGAGTCCGTTCCGCGCCAAGTGGTGGGATCGGTGGAGATGTACTGCCAGTTGGCCGTGCGATTGGATGCGGAGCCGGAGAGGCCAGGGACGAAGTAGTTGTGATTCCAGCCGTCTGGATGATTGGGGTCCCACCCATACATGTCGCGGTTGCCACTCCGGTAGTCAGCTGCATCCTGGGTATGCGCTGTTGACTGTCGCCCGAGCAATTGTTGATGGTTCAGGCCGGCAGGCGCTGAGCTGGGTACATATTGACCGACATATGCGTTTCCGTGGTTGGAAGAGGTGCTCACCACGCTAAAAGTTATGGCGTCGCCGTCGGGGTCATACGCCGAAATCGTTCCATTGGTCCGATGTGGGTCGTCGACGAAGCGGTTCCCTGTGACGGTGTAGTAGAAGCCCTCGCCGTAGGAAACATTGGCCGTGGTCAAGAGTGCGTCCAATGCACTCGAAACCGTGATGTTGGTAATCACCGGCGCACGGTTCTCCCGTTCAATATCGATGTATGCGGTTGCCCATGTCGTACCACCTTCACCATCGTTGACGCGATAGTCAAATCTGGCTTGGCCGTAGAAGTCTCGGTGTGGCTCAAAGTGAACGGTGTTGCCCGACATCCATACGCGTCCGTGGGACGCATTGGCCACACGGTCCACTTCCAAAGTGGACAGGTCAGTGGGGTCTGGATCGCGGTCATTGCGCAGCAGCTGCGACACGTTGATCTCCATGTCCACGTCTTCGTAGCCATGGAAATGGTCGTCCACTGCGATCGGACTCAAGTTGACGCGCGAATAGTCAATCCCCACCACGCCCTCCGCCTGTCCTCCGTCCGAGTCCTGCACGACGTAGGTGAAGATTCCATAGGTCCCAACGCTCCAGTTGTCATAGTCTGCCGCTGGCGCAAACTGAATATTCCCGTTGGGCAGCATGGTGACGGTACCGTTGGCCACCGATGACACAGACACAATTTCCAGATTTCTCCCATCCTCAACGTCGCTATCGTTGGCGAGTAGAGCCCCTTGAGAGAATGTGTACGTGATATTTCGCTTGCCTGCCACTATCTCGTCATTGACAACAGGCAAATCGTTGACGGAAGCGTAGTCCAACGTGACGGTAGTGGTGCTTTCGCCTCCTACGCCGTCGGTCACTGTGTAGCTGAAAGTGGCATCGCCGTAGAAGTTCAGTGTGGGCGTGAAGGTGATGGTGCCATCGCCGTTGAGCACCACATCGCCATTGCTGGCGCCACTGACGCCCGTCAACTGCAGGTCTGCATGGGCGTTGTCCACATCAAGGTCGTTGGACAGAAGGTCCACCACGTTCATCGTGACGATAGTGTCTTCATCGATGTGCACCACTTCGCCCTGAAGGCGAGGGGCATCGTTGACGGGTGAGACTGTCAGGCTCACGCTGGCCAGGGTTTGCCCGCCCACCCCGTCGTCGACGAGATAGTCAAACGCTGCCGGGCCAAAGTAGTCGGCATCCGGCGTGAAGCGTATGCGGCCGTCCGGCAGCAACTCAACGCTGCCATTTTGCGCGCCACCCACCTGAGAAACGCTCAATTGCGCGTGTGGCGTGTCCACGTCGGTGTCATTGGCCAGCAGTTGTGCCTGGGTGAAATACACCGCTATATCTTCATCCGTGCTCGCCGTTTCACCTTGAGTGACCGGCGCATCGTTGACCGATGCCAGGTTGAGCACCACCGTGGTCGACACCTGGCCACCCGCACCATCATCCACCAGATAGTCGAACGATGCCGGGCCGAAATAGTCCTGGTCAGGCGTGAAGCGCACCTGACCATTGACGATTTGCACGGTGCCATGCTGCGCATTGCCCACGGCTGAAATGCTGAGCGTTTGAACACCGCCTCGGTTCAGCTGCGGGTCTGTGTCAATGTCGGAATCGTTGGCCAGCAGCACGGCAAAGGGAAAGTTGAGCACGACGTCTTCATCGCTTTCCACGTACTCGCCTTGCACCTCTGGCATGTCGTTGACTTGCAGAATGTTCAGGTTGACACGAGCGCTTGCCGACTCCTGACCATCAGTCACCCAGTAGGTATAGCCTGCCGGGCCGTTGTAGTTCGGCGTTGGCACAAAATGGATGGTCCCGTCCGGGCGAAGGAACACCTCGCCGCCAGCCGCTTCTCCCACATGTGAGATTCGCAGGCGGTCGCCGTCGACGTCTCGGTCATTGCGCAGAAGCGAAGCCGCCGTGAAGATCAGTTCCGCGTCTTCGTTGCCGGTTGCCGACTCGCCTGCGGCAGTAGGTGCATCGTTGACTGATTGCACCTTGATGGTGGCAGTGGCGGTGTGCGACAGACCATACATATCGACCACGGTGTAGCTGAAGCTGGCCACGCCGTTGAAGTCAGGGTCGGGAATGAAGATCAGCTCTCCGTCACGAATGCCCACCTGGCCGTGCTCTGAATTGCCAACCGAGACAATGCGCAAGCCATTGAAATAGTCGCCACTCCAGCCTGAGGGAACGGGGTTGGAGGTGCTGTCATTGGCCAGCAAGTCTTGCGCGCTGAAACGCAAACGCGTGTCTTCCACCACATCCAGCGTGTCTGCGACAGCAGTGGGGTAGGCCAGGCTTTGTGAGGGCGCGGCTTGCAGGAGCGGCGTCGTGCCCGGCGCTGCGACGGAGGAAAACCCCTCTGGCAGGGCATTGGCACTGCCATTGGAGCCATTGCCTGACCCCGATCCGTAAGCGCCAGCCCCTGCGGCGTTCACCGATGACCCCTGCGACGAGGCGGGTGGTTCACTCTGAATGTCGGGGTGCTGAACCTGAGGGCCAACAGGAGCGGTCGCCGCACCTTGCTGGTCTGGGTCGGCCACGAGCTCGCCCTCTGCATTGATCCAAAGGCCATCGCCTTGAACGCCCGTGCTGGTCTGCTGAATGGGCGTGGCGGGCAGACCCCAAATGTCGGTGTCTGCGCCGTTTGGCGCTTGCCCATTGCCCGAGGCAGCCGAAGCGTTGCTTGCCTGCCCATGGCCATTGTTGGCGGCGGCGCTGGCACTCGCGGACGCAGCAATGGCCACAGCCAGGGCGGCGCCTTGTGCTCCGCTGAAAAGGTTTTGCGCACTGCCCAGGCTGGTGACCATGCCCTGGTTGACGGTCGTTGTGCCGGGAGCCATAGAAGCCGTCGCCGGGACAAACACAATCGGGTCTTTGCCCAATGGAATGTGTGGCCCAGCCGCACTGGCGCCCATGGGCGCGGGTATGCCCTCGATGTCTCCTGCATTCAGCGTCAGTGCTTCCTGAGTGCTGAATGCGTCGGCTGCGTTGTCGCCGAAGGAGTAGACGATATTGGCCCCTGCGGTGACGTAAACTTCGGCCGCATTTGCCGCTTCTTCGCCGCCGTGCGTGTGGTCGGTCTGGCCGTCAAAGGTGCCGAGTGCCGTGGCGTACAAAACGGTAGCCACGCCGTATTCCAGCTGCAGCACGCCGCCTTCGACCTGTTCGTAGGCCAGTGGCGGGTAGCGGTTTTGCGCGTTCTGCATCAGGTACAGGTAGTCGCGAACAATGTCGGGCTCGCCTTCCACGCTGTTGCCGTCCCAGGCCATGCCGCTGGCGTCGTAGTAGCGCGTGTGCTCCTCGCCGGCTTCGTCGGTCCAGCGAAGAACCATGTGGCCGTCACCCGACGCATACTGGAAGCCTTCCGGGTCGGAGTAGTAGCCCACCGAAGGCATCACGGCCGCGGGGGCGCCGGCTTGCGGCGCCGCCATGCCAGCCGCCACCGCTGCGTTGCCCAACACGGTGGCCCAATGTTCAACGTAGGCTGCACCACCTTCGTCGTCGGTGGTGTGCACCACCACGTTGCCAAAGTCGTCGATTTCGATGGTGCCTTCTGCCGTGATGACGTCCGCACTCTCCATCATCGAATAGACCATCAAGATGGCCCCGACCACCTGGCCCCACACCGGAATCATGTTCACGGCTGCCATGGCACTCATCAGCGAGCCGGTGGAGGCCACGAGGTTGTCGTCGTCGAAGTTGTAAACCGCCAGAATCAGGTTGAGCACCGGGATGGTGTTGCCCAGTTGCGTTGCAGCCTGCTGCATGGCCTGGTCGGTGGCGAAGTTGGCCATGCCATACTGCACCAGGTTCAGCGTCGACATGGTGATGGCCACATCGTCGCCACCTTCCAGCGCGGCGAGGAAACCCAGCACCGCCGCCGGCCCTTTGAAATCGCCAGCCAGGTTGTCACTCCCTGGCAGGGCATTGGCTCCCTCCAGACCGTGGAACTGATTGGCAAGCTGGTTCAGATTGCTGCCCAGCGTATCGATCTGGTTGTAAATGCTGGCCAGCGCATTGAGGCGCTGAATGTCCGACATGTCGCCCCAGCCTTCAATGGTGTTGGCCATCGAATTGACCACACCGATGGAATCTGTGATGTCCAGCGCAACGCCGGCCGCATACAGAGACAGCGGCAGCGTCTGTCCTTGTGGGCCGATCGTGAACGTGACCAGCTCGCCCGTAGCCTGGTCAAACTCGTTTGCGCTTTGGAACACGCCCCACTGGTTGTCCGCACCAGGGGCTGACTCCCATGTGCCGATGACGGAGCCATTCGCATCAGCTATCCAATAGCCGTTGCCATCGGGTTCAGGGTAGAACTGAACACCCCCAATGCTGGCGTCAGGGATGCCTTGCTGCCGCAGCAAAGAAATGAGGCCATTGAGTTGGCCTTGGGAGACTTGGGCGGCAAGTTGCTCCAGGCTTTGCCCATGGCCGCCTGAGCCAGCAGACGCCGAAGGTCCTGCATCCACCACCGGAGATTCGTCGCCGTTGCCAGTGCTGCTATGGTTTTCTGTGTGTTGGACGCTGCCAGTACCCGCCTGGGACGGCTCGGATGGTTCCTCGGCCGCTTCTGAAGTCTCTTCGGCGGCCGCTTCATTCGCTGCACTCTGCTCGGGCTCATCACCGGCTTCGGCGATAGGCTGGAGAGTGTCAGGGTCCAGCTCAGTGAGGGCGCCGGTGAAGGAGTCGTAGTAGTGGGCGCTATCGAATAGAACTTCTCCTGTATTCGAATCTGTGGTTCGCGCCGTGTATATGGCTCCGCCCTCTCCATCCAGCTGAATTGAAACCACGTGAGTGGCCCCGTCAGGGGTGGTTGTGGTGGAGGTGGTCAATCCTTCGATTTGATCGATCGTTTCTATTGCACCGTCTGATCGGTAGATGGTAAGGGTGCTTCCATTTCTTACCGGAATGTTGAGTGGCGCGTCTTGCGGAATTTTTGTGACATCAGTATATTGAGGATTCGCTGCTAGGATGTCGGTGACGGAGATTGGATTTCCATTCGCACGCTGTAGCAGAATGATGTCTGACAGTGTGCCTCCCCGATTGAGCGATACCTCATGCTCGCTGATTTGATTGACAAATGCTGAAGAGGGGTCTCGAGGTGTTTCTTCCGTTGAAGACGCAACGAGCGAATCAATCTGATTGTTCAGTTGTTCTTGATTGAATGCATCGCAGAAGCTCTCCGACTGACTGACGCATGTAGTAGTAGTATTCCCGTTCTCGTCTGATCGATGAATGAAAAAGCCCAGCGAATCGCCCGTTACCGGGTCGTAGTGTTGTTCAAGAGTGGAGGTGCCGGATCCATTTCGAACTATTTTTATAAGCTCCCCATTCTCGGGGTTTCGGGTCCAGATTACCAGGTCTCCGTTAGCGCTGGTTTGGGCTAAACCAATCGTATCTCCAAACGGGGAAAGTCCATTCGAAAGATTGTGTGTGGCGGCCTCGGAATCATTCTGATAGGCGATTTCATGAGCAATGAATTCGTCTTTCGCAATCTGGCTGTTGATTTCGGCTGTGTATTTGTTTAGGCGATCTTCGAAATCGAGATTCTCGAGATGCTCGATAGTTAATTGGGCAAGAGCTCCCCCCCGAACTACGCGAGCCAGTTGTACACCGTACTGACCGTTGTCTGTAAGGTGGTACCAGCCATACTTCCCGTCAACTTGCACCAGTACATAGGGCTCGCCGTTCAAAATTGTCGTCGGCTGAACATTTCCGGCCTGCGTGTGCCCCGTCTGTGCACGAACTATGTTTACTCCCATGGGGCCGGACATGTCGTCGACGTAGTTGATCCCTTGGTAATCTCCGCCGGTGAGAGCGTTGCCCACCATATTTCCACCTTCCGTGGCGTTGTAGGAGACCGCTGCCGTCACAAGGACGGCGCAAGCTCCGCCAATCCAAGGCCCGCCGGGGGCGGCGGCGCACATCTCTGCTGCTAGCGGTGCTACGTATGCGGTTGTGGCAATACCTATCCCAGCGCCGATTGCCGTTGAGGTGGCTTCTGCCGGTCGCCCCTCACCTAGTGCTTGAGCGACTTGAAACGCACTAATGAAATTTCCAGCGTGCCCCGCAGTTGGAATCTTGACTGCCAGCCCAGAAGCCCCATGTGCCGTTAGGTTATCCAGGGAATTTGGGTCTGATGGCAGTCTTGCAGCTGGCATCGCATTTGTATATACCGCAGAGCATATTTCCAAAGAATCTGCATTGGAGACTGCGACGAGTTGCCCGTCAATTATGGTGTACAAGTTTGCGCTGTTCATCGATTGCCTCGCCAGAATCTATTTAGATCAATCACTGTTAGTGACGCTGTCATAACTACAACAACATATGGTGTTACCACTGTTAGAAACTGACCTATCATGGCGGCAGGAAGTTGATACTTGTAGATCATGGTGCCACCGCCATCAATGCATGCTGCAGGAAGCGACATGATCGGAACTAGTGCTGTGGCTATTGCTAGACGTCTAAAACTAAGCAGTAAAGTGCTTCGCGATATTTTTTTGTGAGAAGAGTTGCGGAGTTCACTTTTTACTATGAATGCTCCTATTGGAATGCAATAAAGTGGAAGCGCGATCCAAGCGCTTGCATAGAGGTACTCCGCCCCTTTGAATGCCCATGGCTTCTCTGATATGCAGATCAGCTGCATATTTCTTTGAAGTAAAAATTCATAGATTCCAGATATCCAGCTCGGTGGAGTGAAGGACTGCCAAGGCATGAAAATTGCTACGAGAACTTGCAATAGAATTGTGATGGCAAAATAGGTTCCCAATGGTTTTCCCAAGGTTCTCGATCGATCCGGGTGGAATTGGAATCTCTCGAAATATCTCTCCAAGAAATTTGTTGGGCGCGATTTCATAGTCATTGTTAGAGAAAACCTTTGCAAGCTCTATTTCCAACCCCGTGTTGCTGATCGCTGGTGTAACGAACCACTGTTCGAAACTCCATCTGCAACTTTGCGGCAGTTGCGCCCAAACCGATTATGGTGATCTTGCGCACCTTTGCGCGGCATGTAGTTCTACTCAGCATGTAGCGCCCCTTCCCTGAACCTAATACGTTGTGTACCGCGAACCCCGCTTTGCGCATGTGTGTCCGCAGTCGACTGACCGAGCATGGACAGCTGCAAGCACTTCGTTGCCTGCGCGTACACAATGTCACTAGTCGAGCGACAATTTTAGTAGGGATGCCGCTTTTCCGCAGTACTAAGGTGTCGGTTCACAACAGCCGTCTGTCGGTCGAAATGCTGCGTATAGCGGCACAAGGGAAAGCAGGCCAATTGCTGCGCGCAGAAGCGGATCTTCCGCCCTGGTGGGGAGGTCGATGCGGCCCGGCTCCTGCTCCTTTGCCCTGCTATCGCTGGTGCAATCGCAGGCGCTATTCGCTATTGTTTGGGAAGCGGCCGCAAGAAGCCTTTGTCCACCATGTCGTCCACAGCGTCTTCAAAGAAGTCTGTGGCCATGTCGGTGTTGGCGTCGTCGCCCATGATGGTGTTGTATTCGTCCTTGTAGCGCCACACCATTTGGTGGTGCTCGTTCATGAGGCCTGCATTGACTTCCACATAGCGCCGACAAATGCCGCCGCCCTGGCTGCACCGGTAGTGCATGGCGTACACGTTGAACACCATCACGGGTTTGCCTTCAGGCAATGGGATCAATGCGATGTTCTTGTTGTCGTTGCGTTCTACGGTGACTTCAATGCCGCGCTTCTCCAGCTCGGGCTTGAGCAGTTGCTCGCTTCCACGCATGAAGGCGTCGACCATGGGCGGAATGTCCCGCTTCATTTTGGTCTCGACGTTCTTGATCGTTAGCGGGTGCAGTTTGCTGGCGTATTTGGGCAGCATGGCGGAGTACGTCATGGTGGCGCTGGCGGTGTCTTGCAGCACCAGGTGCACTTCTTTGAGGTCGATCTTGAGCGGAACGGGCTCGTTCAGACTGGCGCAGCCAGAGAACAGGACGGCCGTAGCTGCCAAGGCCGTCCACTTCATCAGTGCGCGAGACGTCTGGCGGGCACCGGATGCTGATGCTGTGAGTTCCGTGTTGTTGATGTTGCTGCTTCTGCGTTGCATGCTTTCCTCCCGAAACGCGTCAGTTTAGTGTTGTCATGCCTGATGGGCACACAGTACCTTGCCGGCTGCTGCAACGAGTGGGCCGAATGTGGTGCAAAGGCCAATTTTGGGATGCTGGGCATTGCTGGGCTGTGACAGAGAGCGCGGTTGGTTCTATGGCTGCAGCATGCCTCCGGAGTCGAGTTTCGGGCTTTGCCTCCAGTTGGAAACGAACACGGTGCGAGAACTCGACCAAGGAGTTCCGATCTATTCACCACCCGTGCCATCGTTTCAACGCCAGATCCAAGGCGTCGCTAGCGATGCCCAGATCGGATGGGTGACTTGCGCCGGCCCGTCTCGGCGAATCGCACTGGCTTGCAGCCATCAAACACTCCGCATACACCGGCGAGCCGATGATGGCCGTGGCATACAAGTATTCGGCGCCATCGAACACCCAGGCATTCTCAGCCAGGCAAATCAGTTGCAGGTTGCGGTTGAGAAGAAAGTCGTAGACGCTTGCAAGCCATTTTGGCGGTGAAAACTCTTGCCATGGAATGAACACCATGATCAGCGCTTGCGGCAAGGCCAGCGCAGGCAGCACCAGCTGTTTGAGTTTTCCGCTGTCGTTCTTGTCGACGCCTTTGCCCATGGCACTTTGAGCTGCTGTTGCGCTCTCCCTCTCCCATCCATTTGACGCCTCGATGGTAAGCGACGCATGGCAGTCCTCCCACTCGATGTTGTCGACCGGTTGGTGGCGCTTTATTTTTCGCAGCATTGCCTTCGCTTGAGCCAGTCAACCGCCTGTCTCCATCCTCTGACCGTTCACTGGCGTACCGGCCACGCCTGTTGTAGCGGCTCAACGGAAAGTGGTAATAGTTCGGGGTTTCCCTCATCGAAAGGGTGTAAAAAAAAGTTTCATCAAACTACAATTTCTCACATCGGGGCGGCCGCGATGCCGTGTGTAGAGAAATGCCAAAGGGAGGATCTGGTGGGAAAAGCCAGAAAAATGGCGCTGTGTCTGACAGCTGCCATGATCGCTGCAGGGCAGGCATGGGCGCAGGACGCCCTGCCTGACCCTTCACAAGAACAACTTCGCCAGCAAGAGCGCGAGGAAGCGCTCAAGGCGCTGCAAGCGCCGCTGCCAGCACCTGCGCCAGCCGATTTGCGTGAAAAAGATGCGGGCCGGCTGGTGGATGGCGAATCACCATGCTTTGCCATCAAGTCGGTGCAATTGGGTGGCCCGGATGCCGGCGAATTCTCTTTCGCCTTGAGCGCCGTGGCGGGCCCGGAAGGCGACGACAGTCCGATCGGCCGTTGCCTGGGCGTCACCAGCATCAATCTTTTGCAAAAGCGCTTGCAGAACGCCATCATCGAACGCGGGTTTGTGACCACGCGAGTGATCGTTCAGGACCAGAACATTGCGTCAGGCAACTTGCAATTCTTCCCGATTGCAGGCCGTATCGAGAAGCTCAACAGCGGAGATGAATCAGGTGTCAACTTCGGTGCAGCTATGCCCGCAGAAGTGGGCGACTTGCTGAATCTGCGCGATGTTGAGCAGGCGCTGGAAAACCTCAAGCGCGTCCCCACCGCAGATGCCGACATACAGATTGCACCGGGCACGCGCCCGGGCGAAAGCGAGCTGCAGTTGAAATGGCGCCAGGACAAACAGTGGCGCTTTGGCGTTTCGGTGGACGACGCTGGAAGTGACGCTACAGGAAAATTCCAGAGCAGCTTCACGGCGTCGCTGGACAACCCGCTGGGCCAGAGTGATCTGGCCTATGCCACGTACAGCCGGGCTTTGGGTGGCGGTGAAGGCCCGTCGCCCAAAGGCTCGCAAAGCCTGACACTGCACTATTCCATTCCATATGGGTATTGGCTGTTCTCTGCGAATGGCAGCGTCAACCAATATCACCAGACGGTGCTGGGTGCCTTCGACAACTACAAGTACTCGGGTGAGGGCAGCAACTTCTCCCTCAACGCGTCGCGCGTCCTGTGGCGTGACAGCAGAAACGTCACTACGGCCAGCTTTGGCCTGCAGCGGCGCACGTCGCGCAACTACATCGACGACACTGAGATTCTGGTGCAGCGCCGCGCGGTCACATCGGTTGAAGCAGGCCTCTCACATCGCCTCTACTGGGACAAGGCGACAGTGACTGCCGATGTTCAGTATCGCCAAGGCATCAAAGCTCTGGGCAGCCTCGAAGCTCCGGAGGAGGCGTACGGCGAAGGCACCAGCCAATACCGTTTGACCACCCTGGGCTTGCGCTTGCAAACGCCATTGACCGAATCGGCCGGCGGCTGGACCTACAGCGGCAGCTTCAAGACGCAGTTCCATCACACGCCGCTGACGCCGCAGGATCGCTTCAGCATTGGTGGCCGCTACACCGTGCGAGGTTTTGACAGTTCGGCGTCCATCACGGCTGAACGTGGTTTCCTGCTGCGCAATGATTTTGTGACCGCCAGCCCATGGTTGCTGGACGGAACGCAAATCTATCTGGGCCTTGATGCGGGGCGGGTCTCGGGCCCTTCAGCCTTGGCATTGTCTGGAACGCGACTGGTGGGCGCCGCCGTTGGCTGGAGAGGCCAGTGGGCGGGGACGCAGTTCGATGTCTTCTGGGGCAAACCCATCAGCAAACCGCCAGAGCTTAAAGCGGATACATCGGTCTGGGGCTTCATGCTCTACCGAGCGTTCTGAACGTAGACGGTCCACGGTTGACGTTGAGCTGCGACGGTGGTCCACCACGACGGACCACCCGGCAGCAAAGAACAAGTTTCAAGCAGCCTTTGGCGCCGCTTCAGCCCGCAGCGATGGGATGAACGCGCGCAGGCAAGAGAACCAAAAACTGCGGCAGAGAGAGCCGCAAGAAGCAAAGAGGGATTGAGATGAACAAGGGTACGGGACGCAAGGTCTTCAACAAGGCGCGCGGATGCATGATGCTGGTGGCTGAAACCGCCAAAGGCGCCGGCAAGGGTGGCTCTGCCGGGCAAGGCGAGAGCAAGGCCAGTGAAGCGGTGAAAGCGGTGCGGGGGCCTTCGTTCGCCGTTCGTGCAGTCAACACCGTGGCGCTCTCCATCATGCTGGCGCAGACGACGCTGACGCCCATCAACGCCATGGCGCAAATTCGCTCGGACCGCAATGCGCCGGGTGCCGAGCGCCCAACCGTTCTCAATACTGCCAACGGCCTGCCGCAGATCAACATCACCACCCCCAGTGGGGCCGGCGTCTCTCGCAATCAGCTATCCCAGATGGATGTTGATCGCAATGGAGCGGTGGTGAACAACAGCCGAACCAACGTGGAAACACAGTTGGGTGGCTGGGTGCAAGGCAACCCTTGGCTGGGCCAGGGCGAAGCCCGCGTGATTCTGCTGCAGGTCAACAGCAACAACCCCAGCCAGATCAACGGTTATGTGGAGATTGCCGGCCAGCGCGCAGAAATCATCGTTGCCAACCCGGCGGGTTTGAACGTCAACGGCAGTGGCTTCATCAACGCCTCGCGTGCCACGCTCACCACCGGCCAGGTGGAGATGAGCGGCGGCGACCTTCGCAGCTACACCGTCAGCGGCGGCAAGATCACCATTGGCGAGCTTGGTTTTGACGCATCCCTCACGGACTACACCGGCATTCTGGCCCGTGCGGTGGAGGTCAATGGCCCCTTGCACGCCAAAGACCTGCAAGTGGTCACCGGCGCCAACAAGATCGATGCCGATCACCATGACCAGATCAGCTCTGCGGCTGCATCAGGCTCACGCCCCAGCTTCTCCTTGGACGTGTCACGCCTGGGCGGCATGTACGCAGGCAAGATCACGCTGGTGGGCACAGAGGCCGGTGTCGGCGTGCGCAATGCGGGCGCGGTGCAAGCCGGCTCTAAGGGCCTGACGCTCAATACGCGTGGTGATCTGGTCAACTCGGGCGCCTTGGGCGCCGATGGCGACGCCGATATCCAGACTGCCGGCAAGGTGGACAACAGTGGCACTTTGTTCGCTGAAGGCAATGCGAACGTACAGGCCGGCCGAGACATCAACAACGAAGGAACGATACGATCTGGCGGGCACCTGGAAGTGTCTACGCCTGGTGCGCTGAACAACCCCGGCTTCATCAATGCGGGCCAGTCCGCGACCATCACCGCCACCAGCGTCGACAACAGTGGTGCATTGCTCGCGGGGACGGATGCCACCATCGTCGCCAGTGAAACGCTGAACAACAGCGGATACATCGGCGCTGGCAACACGCTGTCCATGCAAGCGAGCGACGTGCAGAACAGTGGCATGCTCAATGCGGGCGGTCTGCTCGACCTGCAGTCGGGCTCGCGCTTCGACAACGAGGGCAGCGTCATCGTCCAGGGCAGTGTGCAGATTTCGGCGCCCGACGGCATCTCCAATGCTGGCGCCATCGAAAGCCAGCAAGACGTTCGCTTGGTGACGGAACAAGGCGTGACCAATGCCGGCACGCTCATTGCGGATGGCAGCATCGCTGTACAAGCCGGCACCGAGGTGGTCAACACCAACACCGGTTTCGTGGCTGCCGACAATGGCATCACGATCGCCAAACCCGACGTGTTCATCAATGAAGGCCAGATGTTCAGCGGCGCCGGCATCGATGTGGAGGCGGGTAAACGAATAGAGAACCCGGGCCTGATGGTCGCTGATGGCAGTCTGAATCTTGAAGCTGGCGAGAGCGTCACCAACGCTGGCCAGGCCTACGCTGGGAAGGGCGCCAGCGTGATCGCCGGGCAAACGGTGGGCGTGGAAGGTCTGCTGGCATCAGGCAAAGACCTGAACCTGCAAACCAGCGCAGCCGATGGCAGCATCACTGCCACCGACACGGCTGTGCTCGCTGCCGGCATGGACACGCAAGGCTATGTGCTTCTGGGCGAAGGCGTGCTCACCGCGCACGCAGGCGAGTCGGAAGCGGGTCAAGTCAGCCTGCAAGGCGTAACGCTGGCCGGTGAGGCTCTGGATGCGAAGGCCGGGTCGGTTGATTTGCGTGAACAGGTCATCGTCTCCAATCGGATCGATGTGCAAGCCACAACAGGGTATATCGAAGCCACCGGTGCTTCGCTGCAAGCCGTCAACGGCTTGAGCCTCAATGCTGCGGGCGACCTGGTCACACCAGACGCCAACTTGGGCGGCAAAGCGGTTGCCTTGACCGCACAAGATTGGTCATCAGAAAACGCCGTTCTGACGCAAACCGGCGATGGCGATGATGCCCGCATGGCAGTATCGGGCAAGGTCAATGCGGCCGGTATCGTGCTGGAAGCCAACGCCACAGACTTGGCGTTCGATGCCCAATCCATCGACATGAGCAACGGCCTTGTGCTCCACAGTGGTGCAGGCAAGCTGCAGCTTGATGGCGAAGAGCAAGTCAACGTCACGGGTGCGCTGATTGCCACGGCAGGCGACCTGGAGGTTCGCGGTGGCCAACTGCTGGCCGATGAGGCGGACCTCTCTGGTCTTGGCGAAGTCACGGTCGCCATGACCGGTGCCATGGCCGGCACGGACGCCACCGTCTCAGCGGGCAAATCCTTGAGCCTGGGCTCCGCTTCCGCCAAGCTCGATGGCGCCAATGTCACGGCGCAACACAGCGCAGATCTGTCGCTGGGCGAAGACGCCACGGCCGCAGAGGCCACGCTGGCCGCGAACGAGGCCATGAGTCTGAAGGCTGGCAGCCTGTCTGCCCAAAAGGCCACCGTCATCGGCGTCTCTGGCGATGTAGATGTCAATATCGCAGGCGCTTTCGATTTGAATGGCGGCGCTTTGCAATCAGAGAAGAACGTCACGCTCTCCACGGCAGGCGCGACCGATGTCAGCGGTGCCATTGTCTCCGGCGAACGCGTCGCCATTGAGACAAACGGGAACGCGCTGGACAACGCCGAAGGCACCATCATGGCCTTTGAAGACATGAGCATTCGCTCGGGCCAGCTCAGCAACGACGAAGGCATCATCCAGGCCAGCACCACGCTCACAGTGGACATTGCGGGCGACGGAACGCCTGGCCTGACCAACCGCGGCGGCCAGATCCTGGCCGGAGAAACGGTGGCGATCGCAGCCATCGGTCACATCGACAACTCAGCCTCCACTGACGATGCAGGCGACCCCGTGCGAAGCCAGATCGCTTCGGCGGATGGCGTTTCCATCACCGCAGGCAGCTTGGATAACCGTGGCAGCGACATCAAGTCGGCGGCCAACGTGGACCTGCTGGTGGAAGGCGGCCAACTGGACAACAGCGACAACGGCCTGATCGCCTCGTCAGAAACCTTGACGGTCAAGGCTGGCAGCATCCTCAACGTCGACACCAAGACTCGCCTGCCCGGTGACGAGCTGGATGTGAACGGCATGCAGGCACGCCAGATCGACATCACCTCAGAAGACCTGGACAACACGCGCGGCGGCATCATTGCTGCCGAAGCGGTGAACGTTGAGGCCTCGGGCACGCTCAACAACACCGATGGTCTGCTCTCTGCAGGCACCACGCTCACCGTCAAAGATCCCTTGGCCGACCCTGACGGCGAAGCCAATGTGGCCGACAAGACGCTGGATGTGGTCAACGGCACTGACGGCATCATCGCCAGCAACGGTGTGATGAGCATCGATGCCCGCAGCATGGTCAACAACGGCACCATTGCCAATGCTGGCCAACTGGTCGAGCAAGACGATGGCAGCATGGCCATTGAGGAAGGCGACACCCGTATCATGCTGGCTGGCAACTTCACTTCAGGTGAGGGGTCCATTGTTCAGTCGGCCAACAACCTGGAGCTGTTCTCCGACGGTGCTGTCGACAACTCGGGCACGCTGGAGTCTTCACAGGTCACCACTGTCTCCGGCGCCACAGTGCGCAACCGCAAGCCAGGCGCCATCCGCGGCGGCCTGGTCGATGTGCGTGGCGGGTATGTGACCAACTACGGCCTCATCAACGGCAACCTCACCCTCATCCAGGCTGGCGCGCTGAACAACCTGGGCACGGGCCGCATCTATGGCGACCATGTGGCCATCTCGGCAGGCAGCGTGACCAATGCTGCCAGCGGCGGAAAAGCGCCGGTCATCGCCAGCCGTGAAGACTTGGACTTTGGCGTGGGCTCCGTCAGCAATCAGGACGGCGCGCTCATCCTCGCCCTGGGCGATATGCGCGTGGGCAGCTCGCTCGACGACGAGCTCGAGGCCAAGGGCACCGCCGGAGCGTTTGTCAACAGCAGTGCAGACGTCGATGTGTTCGGCAATGTCACCATCAACGCTGGCAGCGTGGCCAACGTGGACGGCCATGGTCGCTCCTACAACCGCACCACCACCGAGGACGTGGTGGAATACCTCGTTGTTGACGAAACCCTTACCGGCAATCCTGCTGACAATCGCCCACACCCGTACCACGACACGCCGCTCAACGCCAACGACGGCGAGATGGACTGGCGCTGGGACGACGACAATCAGAAGTACGCCTACTTCGTTCCCAACGACGGCAGCGAAAAGGTCAGTGCGCAGGAATGGTGGATTGACCGCTACACCCGCACCATCAATGAAAGCGGCACCTTTGGCAGCGATCCAGCCTCCTTCATGGTGGGCGGCAACCTCAAGATCAATGCGGCGAGCACGGTCAACGACAAGAGCAGCATCCTTGTGGGCGGCAACCTCACGGTGCGCGGAGGCGACCTGCAAAACATCAGCGGGTACAAGTCCCGCTCGGTAGACGAAGTGGGCACCCGCCAGCTGTCCTGGACAAAAGTGGGCTGGTACAACTGGGATCGTCACCACCGTCGATTCCAGGGGCCTGAAGAAACCCGCGTGTTCGAGCAACAAACCCAGTACGAAGAAATTCCTTCGACGGTGAAGTTCAACACAGCGCCCAACCACGGTTCGCGCCGCCCTGGCGCGGCCGCCACCGTGGAAGTGGAAAGCCAGACGGCGGAGCAGTCGGCCGATACCAGCACGCAAACCAACGACCAACCCACGGCCCCGACCGGCCGCCTGGGCCGCCCCGGTCCGGGTGTGGTGGTGCGCACCATGCCCGGTGGCGTGGCCTCTGCTGCGTCCGTCTCGGGCGCAGGCAGCACAGCCGCGTCTTCCGTCAATGCTCCGGCGCCGCGCATTGCGCTTCCGAACAACTCGCTTTTCCAGCTTCGCGTCGGAGCACCGGCGGGCTATCTGGTAGAGACCGACCCGGAGTTCACCATGGAGCGCCGCTGGCTGGGCAGCAGTTTCATGCTGGAGCAATTGGGCTATGACCCTGCGACCGTGACTCAGCGTCTGGGCGACGGCTTCTATGAGCAAAAGCTGGTGCGCGAGCAGGTGGCCCAACTCACCGGCCGCCGTTTCCTGGGCACCTTCACCGACGACGAGGAGCAATACCGTGCGCTGTTGGCAGCCGGCGCTGAATTCGCAGAGAAATACCACCTCAAGCCCGGCATTGCGCTCACCCAGGCGCAAATGGCTGCGCTCACGAGCGACATCGTCTGGCTGGTCGAGAAGACAGTGAAGCTGCCCGACGGCAAGGTACAGAAAGTGCTGGTGCCACAGCTCTATGCGCTGGTGGACAAGAAAACTGGCCGCCAGGAGGCGGGCCTGATCTCGGCCAAAAAGATCGACATGAAGCTCAGCGGCGACGTGTTCAATACAGGCACCCTCAATGCCCGCAAAGACCTCAAGATCAGCGCCACCAACATCACCAACATTCTGGGTTCGCTCAATGGCCGCAACATTGACCTGCGGGCACGCGGAGGCCTCACCAGCATCCTGGGCGACATCGCGGCCAAGCGCAATCTGCGCATGCGCAGCGGTGGCGACACCGTCATCATCGGCGGCGCCATCAGCGCCGGCGGCAGTGCCCGCCTGAGCGCAGGCGGCAACTTCTCGCTGCTGGCCTAT
>JBNKNN010000159.1:0-4580 GCA_050293865.1 Hydrogenophaga sp.
TCCACGTAGCGGACAGTGCCACCAACAGCGCCTTCTTCGCCCATGACATGCCATGGCTCGAGCGCCATGCGCAGTTCCAGATTCATTCCAGAAGAAGAAAGCTGCCCTAGAAGCGGGAACCGGAATTCGAAGTGCGGTGCAAACCATTGCATGTCGAAGTGAAAACCATGCTTGGCCAGGTCGGCCAACACGTCTTCAAAGTCCATTCGGATAAAGCTTGGCAGCAGGAGTCGATCATGCAACTCGGTCCCCCAACGCGTTAGTGCAGAGCGCCATGGTTGTTCCCAGTAGCGTGCCAGCAGCGCACGGATGAGCAGTTGCTGGGCGACGCTCATGCGCGCATGGGGGGGCATTTCGAATGCACGAAGCTCGAGCAGGCCCAATCGACCTGTGCTGCTGTCAGGTGAGTACAGCTTGTCGATGCAGAATTCGCTGCGGTGAGTGTTACCGGTGACGTCGATGAGGATGTTGCGCAGGGCTCGGTCAACCTGCCAGGGTGGCAGGTGCGCACCGTGGATTCGCCGGTTGTGCTCGATCTGCTCCAACGCAATCTCGAGCTCGTAGACCTGGTCGTTGCGAGCCTCGTCCACGCGAGGGGCCTGACTGGTCGGACCAATGAACAGGCCAGAGAACAGGTACGACAAGGATGGGTGGTTGTGCCAGCAAGCGAGCAGGCTGGCAAGCACTTCCGGCCTGCGCAAGAAGGGCGAGTCGTCCGGCGTAGCCCCGCCAAGCACGAAATGGTTGCCTCCTCCAGTGCCCGTGTGCCGTCCATCGGTCATGAACTTCTCTGCACAAAGGCGCGTCTGGTGGGCGGCTTCATACAGGAACTCGGTGCGCTCGACCAGCTCTTCCCAGCTCGATGCCGGATGAATGTTGACCTCGATCACACCGGGGTCTGGCGTGACCTGAAGCATTTTCAGGCGCGGGTCGCGTGGCGGCGGGTAGCCTTCCAGCACCACAGCGACCTTGAGCTTGCGGGCCGTGGTTTCCACCGCCTCCAGCAGGTTCAGGTAGTCTTCAAGTCTTGCCAGCGGGGGCATGAACACATAGAGGTGCTGATGCTTGCCTCCATGCCGCTTTTCGGCCTTTGGCCCGTTGGCCCGTTGCGGGTCACGTGCCTCGACACACAGGGCTGTGCGCGTCAGCCAAGCAGCGGATTCCCCGCGTTGCGGGTAGCGGGCGCTGACCGATTGGGCTGGCCCAGTGCCGGCAGCCGGAGTGCCCTGGTGTTCGAACTGGTCGGCACCTGAGTGGCCGTGCGCCGGAGGTTCAGTCCCTTGCAAGGACACCATGCCGCCTTCGGCGAATCCGCCACCAAATTGGTGCGGGTCAATCTGGTGTCGCACCGGAACACCCGCGGGCAAGGGGTCTCGGGCGCTGTGTGGGTCTACCTGAATCAGGTAGGGGTAGTCGCCTTCGGATACCCAAGGCAGGGAATCCAGTGGCAATCGGTAGCCCATGGGCGAGTCTCCCGGCACCAGGTACATCCGCTCGTCGCGGAAGAACCAGGGACCTGTGGTCCATCGTGGTCCCTTGAGCATGCCTGCGTCTCTTGCCTGCAGCGGCAGAACGTAGCCCACTACGCTGTCCAACCCCTGGGAGAAGATGCGGCGCAAGCGCACCCTCTCTAGCTCGTCGTCCAGCTTGGAGTCCAGTGGATCGACATTCACTGGCAAGCGCCGCTCGCGCCAGAGGAAGTACCAGGTGTCTTCATAACCTGCAGTGACGTATTGGGTTGATACACCCAATTGCCGAGCCAGTGCCTGTGTGAACCGTTCGGCATCTGCATCTGTGTATTGAGCTGGGTCGCGTTCGTCAGCCAGCAGTGCAGGGTCGCTCCAGCAGGTCTGGCCGTCCGTTCGCCAGAACACCGACAGGGCCCAGCGTGGCAACTGCTCGCCCGGGTACCACTTGCCCTGGCCCATGTGCACGAACCCGCCTGCGCCGTATTGCTCGCGCAGACGGCCGAGCAGTTCGGTGGCATAGCCGCGCTTGGTAGGCCCCAACGCGTCCGTGTTCCACTCGGGGGCGTCCCGGTCGCTGGTGGCGACAAATGTCGGTTCTCCCCCCATGGTCAGGCGAACATCTCCTCGCTCAAGGGCAGCGTCCACTTCGTGGCCGAGGCGAACAATGGACTCCCACTGGTCATCCGTGTAGGGCCTGGTGACCCGTGGAGATTCATGGATGCGGGTCACATGCATTTCGTGGCTGAACGTGACTTCGCATTCGTCCAGAGTACCGTCGATGGGAGCAGCGCTCGATGGTTGAGGCGTGCAGGCCAGCGGGATGTGTCCTTCGCCTGCGAGCAAGCCCGAAGTGGGGTCGAACCCTATCCAGCCTGCGCCGGGCAGAAACACCTCACACCATGCATGAAGGTCTGTAAAGTCCGCTTCCGGGCCACTGGGGCCGTCAACTGCTTTCACATCGGGAGCCAACTGGATCAAATACCCAGAGACAAACCGGGCCGCCAGGCCCATGTGGCGAAGCATCTGCACCAGCAGCCAACCGGAATCTCGGCAGGAGCCGCTCCCCAGAGTCAGAGTCTCTTCGGGTGTTTGAACGCCAGGTTCCATGCGAATCGTGTAGGCAATATCGCAGTTCAGCTGCTGGTTGATTTGCACCAGCTTGTCCACTGTCCGTTGTGGCGTGCGGTCAATGCGGTCCAGGTAAGCCTTGAGCCTGGGCGTCAGAGGAGCCGCGTCCAGATAGGGCGCCAGCTCCTTCTTTTGTGCTGCGTCATATTCAAACGGAAACGTTTCAGCAGCTTCTTCGAGAAAAAAGTCGAATGGGTTGTGAACCGCCATCTTCACCACCAGATCGATGGTGACCTTGAACTCGGTTGTTTTGCTCGGAAAGACCAGCCGTGAGAGGTAGTTGGAAAACGGGTCTTGCTGCCAGTTGATGAAGTGCTCGCCTGGTACCACGGTCTGGGAGAAGGAAACGACCTCTGACCTGCAATGGGGAGCCGGTCGCAGGCGGATCACCTGTGGTCCCAGGTTGATTGGCCGGTCGTAGCGATAGTGGGTGACGTGACTGAGTGCAACGTGTATGGCCATGGTGATTCTGTTTTCCAGGAACGCAAAGCGTCGAAAGGCGGTGCACAAGCTCCGTCTGACGGCTCATGTGCCCTCCGCGGTGAAGCAAATCCTGCGCCATGGCACGGAGGGGAAAATCGGTTCAGTGCCCAAGACTGTCGTTTGTCTGTGTCGGTGATGTGAACGACGAGGAAGTTGGTCCCCCTGCTCAGTATGGTGCGTTGTCGCTATGCGTAATACCAGTTGAGTGCTTGCTGCCCATTGATGGGGCAAATCGGGATGAATCTGGAGTATTTTCCTGTGGGCAGCTTCGTTTGGGTGCCAATTTGGTGCGTGGGATGCTATGTTTGAAGGGCCATGCCTCAGGGCTGTCATCCGCGTCCGCTGTCAGAATGGGCTGCTGACGCGCCTGCTCGACGCGTGGTTTGCACTGCTGCAGGCGCAGGCCAACTGGTCTGGCAAATGTGCTTTTGGGGGCATCCCTCGGATTTGACTCGCACCGGAACCGGGCCGCGGCCTCACGCTCGGAGTACTGTGCTGTGAATGTGGGCCGGCCGGTCTTGCTGCTTCGCATTTGCGCATCACGCCTGCTCCGGCAAAGGTCGGGACACTCGCGTCGCATGTCAAGCACAGGCTCCGGCGCCTGTTTGTCGTGCGTTATGCGGGCAATAGATTGGAGTGGGGGCGGGCGGCAGGCCGCGGCATGTCCCTCACGGAGCCAATTCCGTGAGGGACATGGCTGGCTCGCTTCTTGCTGAAATGGAAGAGTGCAGGAGAATCACCGAATGAGCCCCTTACCTTTTGATGAAATGAATGCCTCGCCCGAACAGATACGGGCCCACTACGCGCGTTACGCTGAATGGTTGTCGCACCAGTCGCAGGAGGTGATTGCAGCGCGGCAAGAAGAGGCTGAAATGATCTTTCGGCGGGTCGGCATCACCTTCGCCGTCTACGGTGAGAAGGATGAGGACGGCGCGGGGACTGAGCGGCTGATTCCCTTTGATCTAATCCCTCGGATCATCCCTGGTCAGGAGTGGCGAACCCTGGAAGAGGGGCTCGTGCAGCGCGTGACGGCGCTCAACCGTTTCATTCACGACGTCTATCACGACCAGGAAATCATTCGAGCGGGCATTGTTCCGACCGACCAATTGTTCCAGAACGATCAGTTCCGCCCAGAAATGATGGGGGTGGACGTGCCGCACCAGGTTTACTCTCACATCGCCGGCATCGACCTGGTGCGCGCAGCCAATTCGCAAGGCGAAGGCGAGTACTTCGTGCTGGAGGACAACCTTCGCGTGCCCAGCGGCGTGAGCTACATGCTGGAGAACCGCAGCATGATGATGCGCCTGTTCCCCGAGTTGTTTGGCGCCAACCGCGTCGCGCCGGTCGCCCACTACCCAGACCTGTTGCTGGAAACGCTGCGGTCGGTCAGCCCTGCAACCACGGCCGAGCCCACTGTCGTGGTGCTCACGCCTGGCATGTACAACAGCGCGTATTTTGAGCACGCCTTCCTTGCCCAGCAAATGGGCGTGGAACTGGTGG
>JBNKNN010000160.1:0-24243 GCA_050293865.1 Hydrogenophaga sp.
AGCCTGCTCCAGGGTAGCGGCTGGCGCTGGATGATCGAGCTGGCAGCAAGTTGGATGATGGTGATGCTGGTCACAGGTGTTTACCTGTGGTGGCCGACGCTCAAGCAAGGCGTATGGCCCAAAGCCGCGCCGGGTCAGCCCGGCGGCTGGAAGCAGTGGCATGCATTCCTCGGCGTGGTCTTTGCGCTGGTGAGCTTTGTGATCCTGGCCACAGGCCTGACCTGGAGCCAGTACGCGGGTGGTCAGATCAAGGCAGCGCGCAACCTGGCAGGCCAAGCGCCGCCCGGCATTCCTACCGCTGTTCAGTCACAAGCGGATCGTCCCGGCCTCTCACTTCTGACCTGGCAAGAGGCACTGGACGCCATCCGGCGGGGTGCGCCCGACGTCGCACTGCAAATCATGCCGCCACAAGGGCCCAGCGGCGTCTGGCGATCCAACCAATACGACAAATCCAAGCCGGCGTATCGGTTTGACATGCTCACCGACGCCTACACAGGCGAGAAGCTTTTCTACATCGGTTGGGAACAGCAGTCCTTGTTCAGCAAGGCCACAGCGATCGGCATTCCGTTCCACCGGGCCGAATTCGGGCTCTGGAATCAGCTGCTGCTGGGTGTATTCGGTCTGAGCGTCTTGTTCTCACTGGTCTCGGGCTGGATCATGGTGCTGCAACGCTACCGCAGAACCGGCAGGTTCTGGCCGGCCGTTCCCGCCGGCGCGTGGCGCACGGTGAGTCCATGGGCATGGTTGGCCGGTGTGCTGTCCTTGCCGGCCATGCCTGTGCTGGCTGTCAGCGCTGTGGTGCCGGTCGTCACCGAATGGTGGTGGGCACGCCGAACCACCTGAGTCAGGTGGCCTGCGCGGGCGTCGGCTCCAGCGAACGGCCTTCGCCCGCTTCCTCGATGGTCTGCCCATCGCGGATGTGATAGATGCGCTTGAAGGTGGGGATGATCTTTTCGTCGTGGGTGACCACAATGATGGCGGTCTGGTAGAGCTGCGCCATTTGGTTGAGCAAACGCATCACGCCCAATGCACGTTCGCTGTCCAGCGGCGCAGTGGGTTCGTCCGCCAGAATCACAGGGGGACGGTTGGCCAAAGCCCTGGCGATGGACACGCGCTGCTGCTCGCCACCGGAGAGCTGGGAAGGCTCAGCCGTGGCACGGTGTTGCACGTCCAGCGCAGTGAGCAGCTCCAAGGCACGGGCGCGGGCGCGTCCGTTGGGCTGACCTGCCAGCATGGGCAACAAGGCCACATTGTCGGTGACGTCAAGAAATGGGATCAGGTACGGCGCCTGGAACACAAAGCCTATCCGGTCCCGACGCAAAGCACGCAAATCCTTGACGCGCCAGCCATCGTCGTAGATGACGTCGCTGCCCAGCGTCATTCGGCCACTGGTGGGCTCGATGATGGCGCCCAGGCATTTGAGCAAGGTGCTCTTGCCAGAGCCTGAGGGGCCGACCAGCCCCACCACTTCACCAGCCGCTACTTCCATGTTCACATGGCGCAGCGCTTCCACCGCCGTGTCACCATGGCCATAGACCTTGCGCAGGCCTTCAATGCGGATGCCGCCCGCCATGTTGCGTGCTTTGGGATCGTTCATCCAATGGCCTCCCCTGGGTCAACCTTCAGCGCCACGCGGATGGCCAGCGTGCTCGCGAGTGCGCAGATCACCATGGTGACGACGAAGCCGGTCATGGCATCCACTGGCAGCAGCAAGACATATTTGGGAAATGCCGGGCCCCAGATCGTGGCCGCAATCTTGCCCACCGCAAAGCCGATCAGACCGAGCCCGAGCGCCTGCTGGAGAATCATGCCGGCAATGGTGCGGTTGCGTGTGCCAATAAGTTTGAGCACCGCAATCTCGCGCAACTTGCCCATGGTCATGGTGTAGATGATGAAGGCCACAATGGCAGCACTGACCACTGCCAGAATGACCAAAAACATGCTGATCTGGCGTGCTGAATTGGCAATGAGCTTGACCACCAGAATGTCACGCATGCCATCTCGGGTGTGAACCGAGAGGTGCTTCCAGCGGCGAATGGGTTCTGCCACCTGCTCCGCGCTGTAGCCCGGCGCCACTTGCACCAGCACGGCATTCACGTTGCGGCTGTTTGTTTGCAAGGCTTGCACCGCCTCCAGCAAGCCCGGGTTGCCCGGCCGGTTGAACACAGGGCTGGCGGCAATTCGGGCGCGGTCGCTCACGATGGCATCGTTGTCTTTGAGGAACTGCGCTTCCTGTGCATCTTTGAGCGGAATGAACAGCATGGGGTCACCACCGGAAGACACCATGCGCCGCGTGAGGCCCACGACGGTGTAGTCGTGTCGCCGCACCTTGACTGTATCGCCCAGCACGAAGCCCGTCTTGATGTCGGCCACCGCTTCGTAGTGGCTGCGCGTGACATGGCGGCCCGCCACAAGGTAGCCCGGCGCTCCCGGCTGGCCCGGCTCGAAACCGACCACCATGACACGGCGGTCCACGCCATCTTTTTGCACCTGCATGGTCAGGTAGCTCACATTGGCCGCTGTGGCCACGCCCGGCATGCCCCGCACGCTGCGCACCACATCGTCCTTGATGCTCGACGACTCAGCGTAAGGCCCTTGCGTATCCTTTTGCACCACCCACAGGTCTGCCCGGCTGTTGGAGAGCAAGGCCTGCGCGTCATCCACCATGCCCCGGTACACGCCAGCCATGGTGAGCGTGACGCCAATGAGCAGCCCCAGGCCCACGCCGGTGAAAACGAACTTGGACCACCCGTGCAGGATGTCGCGGCCAGCCAGGCTGATCACTGGCTGCCTCCGGCCGCTGGCAGCAGTTGCTCCACCACCGTGATGCGCGCTTCTGGCGTCAAGGCCTTCTGGCTATATCGCACCACGCGGTCGCCTTCGTTCAGTCGCGCATCTTCCTTGGGCTCGACAACAAGTTCGCCGTTCAGGCTTTGAGCCGTGACACGCACCGGCACGAAGCTCAGGGTGCTGTTGTCCTTGGCACCTTGGTTGTCATCTGCGCCCCCCAGGCGCCAGACACCTTGCTCACCACCACGCTGCTGCAACGCAGCGTTCGGCAGCACCCAGCCTTCTGCAGACTCGGGCAGCGACAGTGTGACTTCGGCCATCTCACCAACGGAGATGTCTTCAAGGACTTGAGAGAAAGCCACCATGGCCAGCCGTTCTTCGGTGACGCTATCGGCCACCGGTTCCACTCGCTGCACCTTGCCTTGCAGCGCTTGCCCTGGCCGCGAGCGCAAGCGAACCTCGGCAGGCAGTCCTTCGCTCAGACCTTCCGAACGCCCCTGGTCGACCCGAAGGCGTACCCACAGACTCGCAGGGTCGATCAGGCGCAGCACGGGCTGCCCCGCCACCACCGTGCTACCCGCTTCCGCTTCCCGGCTGGCCACGATGGCTTTGGCTGGCGCCAGCAGTTGCAGTTTGTCTTGTTGCTGCAGCAAGGCGGCCCGCTCAGCCTGCAGGCGCAGCAGCTCTTGCTCACTGCCACTCAGGTTGGCTTGTGCGGTCTGGACCGATGCGTTGGCAGAGCTGAGTTCCTGCGCTCGCGCATCGAGCGCGCCTGCGCTGATGAACTGCTGGCTGGCCAGTTCTTCGTTGCGCTTGAGGTTGGCGGCCGCCACCTTTTGGCGAGCCTGCATGTCCAGCACCTGTGAACGGGAGGCCTCCCGTGCACTGCGTGCCCGGGCCAGAGTGGCATCGATGGCCTGCAAGCGCTCGCGCAAGTCAACGGCATCCATGGCGGCCAGCACTTGCCCCGCCTCAACCACGTCGCCGACATCCACACGAACGTCAAGCACCCGACCAGCGGTGGTGGGGCCCAGCGTCCAGGCGCGGCGCGCTTCCACCTGTCCAATGCCAAAGATGTCCTGCTGCACCTTGCCACGCTTGAGCGTGACCACCTGCACCTTCACAGGCGCGAGCGGGCCCGTGCGCAGCGTGACAAAGGCGACCGCAACCACCAGCGCCACGCCCAATACGGCCAGGCCTGTTCGGCGAAAAACGGATTTGCCTGAGAGCTTCATGTTTGTCGTCCTTCCCTCGTCAACGCCAATGGTCGATAAGCCCCGATATACTCCTGGGTGTATATTACGCCTTTCGCACGTATTCGACCAGCATGCCCCGAATCACTGAAGGATAGACATGGATATCGAGAGCTTCTTGCGCCAGTATTGGCCGCTCATGGCACTGGTGGCCTGGTTTGGCTACAAGTGGTGGAGCGCGCAGCGCGTCAAAGGCCAATTGCCAGCACTGAAAGAACAAGGCGCGGTTCTGGTGGACGTGCGATCGCCGGGCGAATTCGCGGCAGGCAGTGCGCCTGGCGCAGTGAACATTCCACTGCAGGAACTCGGACAGCGGCTGGGCGAGATTCCGACCAATGTGCCGGTGGTGTTGTGCTGCGCCAGCGGCACACGCAGCGGCATGGCGCGGATGATGCTGAAGAAGAACGGCTACGCTAAAGTCTTCAATATCGGCAAATGGACCAACCTTCTGCCTTGACGCCACGTGAAGCATGATTGAGGCCGATCAGGGCTCAATCTTGACGCCCTTCCAGAAGGCGACTCGGCCACGAATCTCTTCCGCCTCGGGCGATGGGTCCGGGTAATACCAGGCGGCATCGGGGTTGAGTTCGCCATCGACCAGGAGTGAGTAATACTGGGCCTGCCCTTTCCACGGACAGGTGGTCCGGTGATTGCTGAAGGTCACCACATCCCGGTTGAGGGATTCCTCCGGGAAGTAGAGGTTGCCTTCCAGCAAGACCGTGTCGTCGCTCTCGGCGATCACGGCGCCGTTCCAGATGGCTTTCATGGCCTGCACTCCTTTGCTTCGGGCCAGCCGACCCGGTGGCTTACTTGTACTTTTCCTTGCCTTTGGGCATGACCGCAGTGACCGGTGCCATCGGGCGGTCAGATGTGGCAGGGCCCTTGGGCGCCCCACCATCCTTTTTGGGTTTCTTGACCATCTTCTGACTGCGTTGCTCTTTGCCCATGATGGCTCCTTGGATAGCCGCAATTTGCGGCAGGTGGCGCCATGGTAATTCAAAGTCGATTGAAAAACACGGCGCGTGACCGACAGTCTGAAAATACGCTTTCGCCATCCGCGCAAGCGTATCTTTTCTTCATCATCGCCCAGCGTCAACCGAAGCTTTGTTCCTGAGCCATTTGCCCCATGCGCTCGGTGGCTTCAAAGAAGCCATTGACCATGTCGTCAATGATTTGCGCTGCGGTCTTGACCTCATCGATCAGCGCCACGCTTTGCCCGGCCAGCGCTGGCGCGGCCTCCATGTCGCCATCAAAGTACACGCGCTGGATACCTGCAAAAGTGTCGGGCGGCATGGTGCCTGCGGCGTGGATGGCCGCAGTGCGCTCGGACTTGAGCGCGCGAATGCAGGGGCTGGACTGGCGATTGAGAACCCAGGTACCGGTGTCGCCCGCGTCCACAATGGCCTGCTTGAAATTGTGGTGCACTGGGCTTTCCGCACAGGCGACAAAGCGGGTGCCCATTTGTACGGCTTCCGCACCCAACGCAAATGCCGCCGCCATGCCTCGCCCATCCACGATGCCGCCAGCGGCCACGAGCGGCACGTCAACGCGGGCCCGAATGGCTTGCAGCAACACCAAGGTGGAAACTTCCTCCGGATTCTTGAAACCACCTCCCTCTGCCCCTTCAACCACCAGACCGTCGATGCCGGCATCGACGCATTTGAGCGCAGCATCCACCGTAGGCACCGCATGGTAGACAGTGATGCCTGCGGCCTTGAGTGGTGCAACGAACTTGGCCGGGCTGCCTGCCGAAGTGGTGACGAAGCGCACGCCCGACTCGCAGACGAAGCGCAGCATGGCGTCGTCCTTGAGAAAGCGGATAGGCAAGTTCACCCCGAACGGCAAACCGGTCTCCGCCATCTTGGTGATCTCCGCCTGGCAATTGGCCGTCTCGCCCGATGAGGTTTCAATGATTCCCAATCCCCCGGCGCGAGAAACGGCCGACGCCAGAGGCGCACGGGCAATCCAGCCCATCGGGGCCTGAATGATCGGGTAGCGGGCACCGGAGTGCGCGAGGAAGCGATTGGAGGTACTCGTGTCGGTCATAGGGGGACGTTGGTTCGGCAAATGGGCGAGCGGCTGAAAGCCCAAGCAAATCAGCATTCTTCAGTCAGCTGTCACTTCAGCATGTCACCACCGTTACGCCGGTGCAACAGTCACCATCGACCCCCAGTATCTGTCAAGCCATCCAGACCGCGGCCATCGCTGCAACTGCAGGCACGGTCTGAACAAAGAAAATGCGTCGGCTGGCCGTCGCCGCACCATAGATGCCTGCCACGGCAACGCAGCCCAGAACAAACAAGAGAGCTGCCTGGTCGCCCGCCCAAAGCGCCCAGCCGATGCCAGCGGCCAGGAAGCCGTTGTAGAGGCCCTGGTTGGCAGCCAGCACTTTGGTGGCAGCAGCGAACGAGGGCTCAAGGCCGAAGGCTTTATGTCCTTTGGGCGTGTCCCAGAGGAACATCTCCAGCACCAGGATGTAGACGTGGATAGCAGCAACAAGCAAAGGAAGCAGAAGGGCAAGAGAAGACATGATCACACCAGACATCAATACGCAAGGGCCGACAACAGCAAAGAGCTGAACACCCACAACCAAGAGCCGTGCACAGAGACTTGGAGAAACGCACAAGCGACACGCCAGCAGCATAGTGCAGACCACACGAATAAGCACTGGCTCGATAGTTGCTAAAGCGACAGCATGAAGACCTTCATCCGCATTGCCGAGGTCTGGGTTCCTACCGCCGACGGCGCTTCGCTGGAACTTTCCAGCGGGCTGTTCCCTGACGCAAGAGCGTACGAGGCCATTACCCGGCAAATGATTTTTGCCCGGGGAGAAGGCCTGCCTGGCAGGGCATGGGAACTCGGGCACCCCATCATGATGAGGGAGCTCACTGGCACCTACTTCAAACGCGCGGCTGCGGCTCGGGCCATCTATCTGACCTGCGCCGTGGCGCTTCCCGTCTTTCAGGAGGGGAGACTGAGCTGCGTCATTGTGCTGCTCATGGGAGGCACGCCTTCCTTGATAGGGTCTGCAGAGCTTTGGCACAACGATAGCCGCATCAGCCCCGACCTCTCACTTCACGAAGGGTACTTTGGTTCATCACCCAAAGCAGCGGAACTTGAGGCGCTCACGCGCGATGGATGGCTGCCACGCGGCGCCGGCATTCCCGGCCTCGCATGGCAAAAAGGCAAGACCATCTGGGTCAGTGATGTCGCGAAATCCAGGCACTTCCTGCGAAAAGAACCGGCCCAGGCCCTCGGCATAGGTCGTGCCATGGCCCTCCCATGCAGCCCGAAGGGCACAGACACCTGGGTGTTTTCATTGTTGTCGGCTCAGAGCACGCCCGTGGCGTTACGCACCGAAGTCTGGCAAGCGGAAGTATCCGCCCCGGACGAGCTCGTCCTCGCCGGCGGCTTCTGCGAATCCCATGGAGAGCTGGGCAACGACAGCGCGCACGGCTTTGAAGCACCCCACCTTGTCACACAGGCATGGCGCACCGTAGTGGCGCAGGCAGGGGTGCTTCCTGAAGGCCAGGCACCTGCGGAGGGCGTCAGTGCTGTGCTGGCCATCCCCGTGGTGGTGGAAGATACGCTGGAGGAAGTTGTAGCGCTTTACTTCTGAAGGCGGGGATCGAAAGGCGACCAACAGGCGAGCACCGCGCGCAGCTGGCCCGAGAATGACTCATCGGGAGAACGCAGGTGTCACGGGAAACGAGGTCCCTGCGTCATCCAACCACGATCAGCCAAACGTGTCCCCCATGAGTGTGGTGAACCATTTCTCCATGTGGCGATAGTTCTCTGACGAAGCGGTGGCGGCTGCGCGGGGTTGATTCATGCCGTTGGCGTTGGATGGCACCAGCACGCCATTGCTGTATTGATAGACGGCAGAAAGCCAAGTCGCCTTGGTGCTGGTCAAGGGCGTGAAGCATGCCGAGTTGAGCACTGGCGCGCTGTCTTCCAATGCGTAGGTGGGGCCTTTGAGCGCGAACACGATAGCATTGGCACAGGTCTTCGCTTCCTGATTGGCCACATGGCCCGCCTTGGGCAAACCTGCATTGCAGGCATCGCCAATCACGTGGATATTGGATTGCAGCTTGGACTCGAAGGTCAACACATCGACTGGCGCGAAGCTACCACTGAGCAAGCCCGCGTCGCCCAGGAGAGAAGGCGCTCGCATGGGCGGAATCGGATTGAGCACTGCTGCAGTCACCTGGCGCGACACGCCGCCCTGGTCGTAGCTCACCACATTGGCGCCAGTGGCCAGTTGCAGTTGGGTCACCATGCTGCCCGGGCGATAGTCCACCGTGTAGCCGTGAGCGCCGTTGAAAGCGCTCTGGAAATTCGCCTTTTGCGCCTGAATGTCCTGGTTGGCATCGAGCAAAATGACTTTACTGTTGGGCTTGTTAGCTCGCAACCAGTCAGCCATCACACAAGCACGCTCATAGGGGCCGGGCGGGCAACGGAACGGCGCCAGCGGAATGGTGATGACCACATTCTGGTAGTCGGCCATGCCCACGAGTTGATTGCGCAGCAAAGTGGTTTGGGCTCCGGCCTTCCAGGCGTGCGGCACCGCAGTGTCGTACTCGCTCTGGCTGGTCATGCCTGGCATGAGATCGAACTCCAGACCCGGCGCCATGACCAGGCGGCTGTATGTGATGACACTGCTGGCTCCCCCGGCTGCGGTGTAGGTCAGGCTATTGTTCGTGGCGTCGACCCCCGTCACAGTACCCTGGATACGCTGTACACCGTGGACACTGGCGAGCTTGTCATAGTTGAAGGTCAAAGAACTGATGGAGGCCCTTTTGCCTGTCACCACCTCGTTGCTCATGATGTTGGACACATAGGCACTGTCCTTTTCGATCAGTGCAACGCTGAGCTCTCCTTTGCTCCAAAGGCGCAAATACTTTGCCACAGTCGCTCCGGCCATACCTCCACCGACCACCACCACATCAAAGCTGGAGGCCGCATGGGCGAGAGAAGAAAGCAGAGGCGTTCCCAAAGCGAGACCGGCGGCAGCGGTGGACTGGATAAATTGACGACGTTTCATGATGTCTTCCTTCCGCTTTCAGCGAACGCTGGCGAAGTAGTTGGCGATGGCACGCATCTGGGCGTCCGTGAATCCCATGGCGTGTGCGGCCATGATTCCGTTCGGGTCTTCCTTGCCACTGGCAAACTCTTTGAGCTCACCGTAGATTTCACTGGCACTTTCACCTGTGAGACGCTCGAACCCACCACTGCCGTTGGTGCCATGGCACTGGAAGCAATTGCTGGCGAGCAAACGGCCATCAAGTGAGCCCGTGGTTCCAGTCCCGCCTGCGCTGCCGCCGTTGTCGTCCCCAGAGTCGTGCCCATCGCCGTCGTCATCTTCGTCACGTTCGTCACCACGTGTGCCATCATTTGCCTTGGCCACGACAGTAATGGAGGCCACGCCACTTGAGCGGCTGTCCTCAAATACCAGTTGTGCTTCGCCTTGATCGAAACCACGAACGCGGTACAGGCCTTCGCGCAACTGCTTGTAGCGGATGATGGAGCGGTCGGTATTGCTCACCCTGACCTTGCCGTAGGTGTTGGTCACGCGAACGATCGCTGTGTCGCCGGACTCAACCGAGGCCACGTCAGGAGAGACAACCATCATCGCCGAGGCCGCGAGGACATCACTCACTGCCACCTGCACCTCTGCGTCGGAATGACGGTCTTTGAAGCGAATCGTCGCTTCACCGGGGCGGATTCCCTTGATGCGGTAGACGCCCCGGGCAATACGCTTGTAGCGGAGGATGGAGCGGTCGGTGTTACGTACCCTCAGCTTTCCATCCACATCCGAGACCGTCACATCGACTGTCCCGTACTGGTCGACAGCGGCCTGGGGGGTCGAGACGTTGACCGCCCACGCGGAGCAGGACAAGGCGACGCCGCTCAAGGCCATCATTGCCCTACGCAAAAGTTTTGAATCGAACATGGAGTCCTCTTGTGGTTCGTCTGTGCACGCGAAAAGAGCAGTCATGACGCCGTCGCACTTTCTGCGCAGACATCCCAGCGCCCTTGTCGTTCAAGGCAGGCCCGTCTGGTTGGCGGGCCTCAGGCGCTGTCGCCCTCATACCCACTCCCAGTGTTCATTCGCGACATTAACTCCGCCTTAAGGAGACCATGCACAACCTGCGCCGAATCACACCAAGCCTTGTGCAGCCGAAGCACCCCGAGAAGGAGTGAGTAGCCCTGCGCACCGCGGGCCTTTCTGCGATGTGGGCCAAAAAGGGCTCGACATCCATCCTGCTTTGACCTCGAAGACGCAGCGCAGCGACTACATGGAGGTTGCGCAACAGGGAGTCTCTCCTCTGCATCGACGCCCGAAGACCGGGTCGCTGCTGTGGCAAGCAATGCAATCAGGAAATTCAGCGGCTCGCCGCCGAAATGATCGAAGGCCAGCCAGGGTGACTGGAAAATGGGGTTCCATCTGGGGCTCAAAGTACCGGCGGACATTCTCGACGTTCGCAGATTGCCTCAGTGGCCGGGCAGCGCTCGCGCGGTCCGAACAGGCTGCTTGTCGTTCGTTCCAGGGCAGTCCTCAATGCAGCCCAAAATTCACAGATGGCGGCCTCACGATCCCTGTGCGCCTGGTGCAATGCTGCCTGATAGCGAGCAACGGAGATGCCTCCGCTCCCATTCCTTTGTTGGGAGGCCTTTTGGTCGGATATGGCGTGCGTCGCGGCTGAGGCAATGCCGACCCGGCCGAATCGCCGCCTTCCAAAAGACAGCGAACTCTCTGGCGTGTTGGTTCAAGCCAAGCGAGGCATTGCAGCCGAAAATTCGCCTCAGTCGCTGTCACACCTGAGTCAAACCCCAAAGCAAAGAGCCCAACAAGGGAAGAAAGGGAAGACGACTCGCCGAATCTGGCACTGTCATCGGCCTCGGCCCCCCTCTTCGCAACCTGGGCCGTGGGCCTTGCGGGATGAAGTATTCGCAACAAAGCGCCTCACCCGCAAATCCACGGCCCGGTTCGGGTTCGGGTTCAGATTCGGGCCAAAGTCTGCTGCCATCGCCCTGCTGGGGGCCATCCTGCTCAATCGCCCGCGCAAGTGCAGAGACTCTCTTGGCAACAACGCCGATCCGACTTCTTGTCGAGCACAAGACCGCCTGTCCTCACCGGGGTGCGGAGGAACTGGGCGGCAGCGACTCGCCTACAGGGACGGGATCCAAAGTGATCGTCATTTCCTTGTATACGCCCCCTTCCTCCACGCTGCCCTTGCTGCTCCCCCTGCCGAGCACCATCCCTTCGCACGCCTGGCGCAAAACCGGATCTTTGTGAACCGTGCAACGCTGCAAAGCATTGCGCTGAAGGACCGCGTCGTCGTGGGACTGGTCGGAAGACAGCTGTCCCCGTATTGCTTCCTGCCGAGCCGCGCCGGCCTCCTTCAGACAGGCCTTTCGCGAGTCTTCATCGTCGATCTTCGCGCAGCGCAACCTGTCGGCGTGGTACTGGGCGTCGATGGCGTCCTGAACCGCGTGCGCGGGCGCTGTTGGTTGCACTCCCGCCCCCTGAGCGGACGAAATGGCGGCACCCATGGCCACACAAACCATGGCGGCATGCCAGGCCCGCACCCAGGCACGAGACTGAAATTGAGGGGCAAGTTTCATGTTTTCGATCCTTCATTGAGTTGCCTGCTGAGGCCTCTCTCGTCATTCTGACCACCGGCAACACCAGCGCACACCAATGCTGTTTCCAGTTGTGACGTGCAATGCGGACACCGGGTGGCACGATAGGCAATGGTGCTGCGACAGTAGGGGCACTTCTTCTCGGAGGGCTCCTCCGGTGGCGGCGAATCCTCTTCCAGCATGTCATCCAGGCGGGCTTCTGCTCGCTGAATCATGCGGATGATGAAGAACATCGCCAGCGCAACAACGGCGAAAGCCACCAGGCTGTTGATGAACACCCCATAGTTCAATGTCACCGCGCCCGCCGCCTGTGCATCTGCCAGGGTCACGTACGGGCCACCGGACTTGGGGCCGACCCGCAGCACCCAGAACAGATCGGTAAAGTCCGTCCTGCCGATAAGCAGGCCTATGGGTGGCATCAGCACATCGTTGACCAAGCTTTTGGCAATGGTGGAGAAGGCAGCACCCACAGTGAAGCCGACAGCGAGGTCGACGAGGTTGCCGCGACGGGCAAACTTGGAGAAGTCCTTGAACCAGTTCATCCCGCGATGATAGGTTCTCTGCCAAGCGATAGGCGTGCGACGCCACCGGCAGCGTGTGTAGGACGACACCGCTTGGTGTCGCCCCGTTGTTCAGCGACTGAGTCCGAACGTCAGCGCCGGAACTTTCCCAATGAGCCAATGATGGAGAGCTCTGCGAAGTCCAGACCAGTATGATCGTCTGCGGAGTAGTCCACACTGAGACCGCCGAGGTCATAGGGGCTCATAGTCTCAAGCGCCTTGGCCAGAGTCTCGCGTGTGGGGTTCGCGCCCGCGCGGCGCAGTCCTTCGACCAGCACCTTGGCTGCAGCAAAGCCTTCCAGCATCGCCGGGCTGATGGTGCCCACACCCGCTCCTTTGGCCAGGGCTTGCGCCTCGCTCACCATCTTGAACGCCACCGCGCGTTCGCTCGGATACACCTGGCTGACAATCACCCCGTGGCGCGTCTCTCCCAGGCTGTCAATGAAACCGGACGAGGCATTGTTCGAAAGCGTCACGATCTGGGCCGACGACCCGGCCTTTCTCAGAGCCTTGATCCCGTTCGAGACCGCCGTGCCCGAGCCCGCCCATACCACAGCCTGCACCTTGGCTTCCAGCAGTTGGGGAATGATGGCGTCAAAATCAGGCTTTGAGCGATCTGCCGAAATGACAACCACAGGCTTGAGCTTGACCTCGTCAAAACCCTTGCGTGCGCCCTCTGCCGCATCGGCACCGAAAGAATCAGCTGCGTGCACGACGCCGATACGGGTCAGGCCAATGGTGTGCAGAAAGATGACCGCCTTCTTGGATTCGCGCTGATAGGGCGCACGGACATTGAACACCCACCGATTCACCGGCTCATGCAATACCATGGCCCCGGTGGAAGGGCCTACCAGTGGCGTCCGGTTCTTCTCAAGGTAGGGAAGGACAGACTGCGTATGCGGTGTGCCTCGTGTGAGAAACATCGACAACACCTTGCGCTCCTCAATGAGAATGCGCGCATTCTCGCCCGACTTCTTGGGGTCGAAGTTGTCGTCCAGGGAAATCAGCTGGATCTTTTGTCCATTGACTCCCCCTTTGGCATTGACTGCATCGATGTAGAGCTTTGCGCCCTGATGGGTTTCTGCCACTCCGGCTGCCACTGGCCCCGTGAATCCAGCTGTCTGGCCAATCAACAGCTCTGCATAGGCACTGGCCATGGATGCGCAGATCAACGCGCCTGCAAACACTTGCTTCCACATGGGTTGTCTCCGTCGTTAACATCTTGTCGTTCTTCGAGATAGCTCAAAGCACCTCAAGACCAGTCTAAGTCGATCACCCACTGGACGCATATCCGCAATTGCGCGTACGGCGTCGCAATGACCAACGGCTCCCCAAAAAATCCACAAACGGCTTCGATGGTGCACTTGTGAAGGCGCGGCAAAACTGGCTACTTTGGTAGTCATTTCAGCGCCCAGGCTCGCACTGCAGGCGACACAAATAGTCCAACAGGAATGGACACGTGAACGAATCCACACTTCAGCGCTTTCTCTCGTCAACGCAGGAGAGGCTGCGAATGACGGGGACTTTTGTTGTCGGCTCGCGACAAGCTGGCGGCAGGCGCTCACATGCCACCTGACTATGATCTGGCTTGAACGGCAACGAACCCGAACACGTTGGAGCTCGTTGCGCTCAGCCTTGCGCCATGGAATCGCCCAACTCTCGAAAACGCCAGAGACCGCGTTATCACGTCTACGTGGTGGAATTGTCGAACGCAGTCTTGAAAGAGCCGCGGTTTCGTCGCTGCAACCCGGATTACATCGACGGAAAACCGTGCGTTTATGTGGGCATGACCGGATTGGACCCGGACGTGCGCTTCGACAAACACAAGGCGGGCATCCAGTCCAATGTCTTTGTCTTTCGATACGGCATTCGCCTTTTGCCCGATCTCTATGAGGGCTTCAATCCCATGACACGCGACGCAGCAGCCGAGCGTGAGGTAGAGATCGGCATTGATCTTCGCTCCGCGGGCTTCGGCGTCTGGCAAGCATAGAAGCAATTCCCACGCCCTTCGTCCGAGCCCGAGGGCAAACCCGCTAACATGAGAGGCGAGGGAAACCCCAGAGAACAGGAGAACTTTGACGTGCGTTTGCTGGAGCGAGAGGAAGAGCTGCACACCTTGATTGACGCATTGGCAAGGGTCAGCACACACGGCGGTCACATCATGTTTATCCATGGCGAAGCTGGCATCGGAAAGTCCAGCGTCGTGGATACCTTTGTCCAGGGCGCGGCCAATACAGCCGATGTCGCCATCGGCTACTGCGATCCGTTGAGCACGCCCCGTCCGCTGGGCCCCGTCAGAGACATGAGTCGAACCTTGCTCGGCCCTCACGACGCGAGCGCTGCGGAGCGACAGTGCTTCGACCTGTTAGCCGAACACGCCTTGCAAAGCAAGAGGGCGCTTGTCTGGGTCCTGGAAGACCTGCACTGGGCCGATCAAAGAACGCTCGACTGGCTTGTCTTCATTGGGCGACGCATCTCCCAGTTGCCCATTTTGCTCATCGGAACCTACCGAGACGACGAAGTCGGTCCGAGCCATCCCCTCAAGGCCGCGTCGGGAAGCCTCCCTAGCCGCCGGGTCACGCACCTGTCGCTCCAGCCACTGACGGTACAAGCCATTGAAGCCTTGGGTAACCGACGCACAGAGGTTGCCCAGGCTCTGCATGACATCACGCACGGCAATCCGTTTTTCGTCACCGAGCTGCTATTGCACGACCACTCGACGGGGCCCGGTACGGTCCCAAGAACCGTGGCCGACGCAGTGCAGTTGCGACTCAGCCGGCAACCCGATCATCTCAAGCGCTTTTTGTCGCTGATCGCGTGCTGCCCTTACGGGCTGAACCCGAAAGCAACAGAGCGAATCCCAGGGTATGCCAACGCCGGAGCACTGCTGGACGATGGCGTCCTCGCCGGCATGCTGGTCAGCACGGGAGACGACTATCACTTCAGGCACGAGCTGGCGCGCCTGGCCACAATGAATGCACTCACGCCACAGGTGCGGCGGGACAACCACCGTCTTTTTCTGCAAGCCCTGCTGCAGAGCGACGCCGAGCCTGATCTCGACCACGTGGTGCACCACGCACTGGGCGCAGGCGATGACGATGCAGTGCTGCGTTACGCACCGGAAGCCGCGCGCAAGGCCGCTGCCCTGGGCGCGCACAAAGAGGCCGCTGCATATCTGAGCCATGCGCTCCAACGCGCGGCTGGAGCGTCCTCCGAAGTTCAAGCGACAATCAATGAAACCTGGGCCTATGAAACGGGTCTGGCATGGGCCATTGACGATGAGGTCATTGCGGCGAGAGAGCGCGCGGTTGCGTTGTGGACCGAGCTCGATCGGCCTGAGCAAATCGCAGAGAACCAACGCTGGCTATCTCGCTTGCACTGGTACCGCGGGGAAGCAGCCCTGGCGCAACACTTTGTTCACAAGGCCATTGCAACGCTGGAGCAAAGAGTGCCGGGCAACAAAGCCGCCCTTGCCAAAGCCTATGCACTCAGAGCCCAGTTCTTCATGTTACAAGATCACATGGACGAAGCTGTGGCGTGGGGTCGCAAGGCGCTGACACTGGCCGAAGCATCGAAAGAGACCGAGGTTCAGGCACACAGCCTCAACTCGATTGGAACGGCCCTGCTGTTTCGCGCGCACCGCGAAGGCGAAGACTTGCTGCGCCGGAGCCTGGCTGTTTCGCTCGCACACGGGCATCATGAGCAAGCGGCGCGGGTCTACACCAACCTCTCGGAGTGTCTGATCGAACTGGGCGACCTGGAGAAAGCCGAGTCAGTCGTGGAGGAAGGCATCCGATTCGATACCTCTCACGATCTCGACGCCTGGACCTACTATCTGGTGGGCCGCAAGGCGCAGCTTCGCTTCGAACAAGACCGATATGAAGAGGCCATGTGGATCGCACAAGATGCGCTGGGCGCGGGCGATCAGACTCTGCTCATGCGGATGCCCGCGATGCTGATCCGGGCGCGCTGTGCCATTCGCCTGGGCAAACCCGAAGCAAGAGACTGGTTGGATGAAACCGTGCAAGGCGCCTTACAGATCGACGAACCCCAGTACATCGTATCGGCCCAGACTGCTCGCCTGGAGGCGGCGTTGTTGTGGCGGGAGACACCGATGGTGTCACAAGTCCTTCACTGGCTGGCTGGACTCGACCCTACGCAACTGGGTCCTCGCAAGCGCGGCGAGCTGGTGTTTTGGCTGAAGCTGGCGGGTGAGGCCACCCCAACAACGTTGGTTGGCGAGATGCCAGAAGGTTTCGCCTTCTTCGCCAGTGGACGCCCTGCCGAATCGGCAGAATGGTTCGAACAGCGCGGCGCGCGCTACCTAGCCGCCTGGGCCTGGCAAGCCACAGGACTTGCCCCGCAGCGCCAGCATGCGACAAACTTGATCGATGCCGTTGGGGCAACCGGTGTGGCTGCCTTCTCAGTCCAACAGACACGCCCGAGTGGCAGAGGCATGTCGCGCAAGACCAAAGCGCATCCCTACGGCCTCACGGCCCAGGAACAGGTGATCTTGCAAATGATGGCCAACGGTCTGAGCAACCCGGCTATCGCGGCGCAACTCTCGCGATCCCGCCGGACCGTTGAGAATCACGTGTCGTCCATTCTGGACAAGCTCTCTTGCCGCAATCGCATGGAAGTGGTGCTGCGCACCCAAAGTGAACCATGGCTGCTGGGCTCGGCAACAGGTACTGTGTCGGGCTGATATCGCTTCTCCGTTGCGACATCCTCCATTCAGAGGATGTTGCCTGCAGCTTCATGAGTGAGCTTACTCAGGACAAAGCGCACTCGGGGCCTTAGCTTTGCCCCATCGCCGCAACCTTCCGCCTGGCGATGGCACAGCTCAAGGAGAGAAAGATGAGAAAGACACAAAAGGCCGCAGTGGTCGCGACGGCCATGCTGGCACTTTCGACGGCCACCGGTGCCTGGGCCTGCTCCCTTCCCGCGCAACGCCCCTTTCATCAAACCTGGCACCCATCCAGCGACCTGAACACGAAGAAATTCATCCAACACGTCACCCAGACCATCGGCGACGACCTTATGGGCTATGCCGTGGTCTTGCGAGGACCGGACGGCGAGATCCTGGCGGAGGCAACACGAGGATGGGCTCAGTCTCCTTGCGAGCCGGGCGGTGCCGTGCCCTACTCTCTGGATACCGTCACGCCCTGGGCCAGCGTGTCAAAGATGGTGACAACAGCGGCCGTCCTTCATAAAACCCACCGATTCCCCGAGAAGTCGGTCGAGGACAAAATGATCGACTACCTCCCGAACCGTTGGCAGCCTGCATGCTACGCAACCGGCGCTTCGGATCGCTGCTGGAGGGACGTCACCTTGCTGCATCTGCTGAGCTATCGCGGGGGGTTCGACAAGCACGTGAACACCCCCTTCTCTGCCCGCATTCAGCAAGGCACGACAGAACTTACCGTAGGCCAGCGCCAATACAACAACGAGAACTTCGCGATTTGGGAGTACATGGGGTCATTCTTTGGCGCAAGCAAGATGGCCGAAGCAGAGATGGCCTACACGGGAGAGCCAGCAGGTTATGACGAGGCCATGCGCAGGGCTGGTCAATCCATCTACAAGAACTATCTGGACAGACGCGTCCTCAAGCCGTTGAACATCAAGGGCACATGCGGAGGCGTCGCCGATGACGTCGCCAACTTTGCGCTGCTCTACAACTACCGTGACACTGCGGGCACCAACGACACAGGGTATGAAGTCACGCCCAGTGAATCGAAAGGGTGTACTGCGGGTGGCATGACCATGAGTGTGCGGCACATGAGCGTGTTTGCCGACGCACTGGTGAATTCGTCCCTGGTCATTCCGCATTCACTCTATCTTGCACGGCTTGCCAACGACACACCTGAGGAAACGCCTTGGAACAAGCGGCACAAGGTAGCTGGAGGGTACATGTGGGCCAAGGCTGGAGGCGCAAGTCGAAAAATCGGTGGCCTGAAAAAGCACGTTGGCACCCACATGGTTGCCTTCTCCAGTGGCCACACCGTCGTGTTCGCCACCAATTCCTTTCAGCGCGACACCTCCTGGAAGCGTGCGCCACTGATCAAGGAGGCATATAACCTGGCAAAGAGCAGTGGCCCCGGAGCGCTTTCGCCAACGCCGGCGAACTGAAGCTTTAGGAACCGGGCCGGCGCAAAGCACTCCACCTGCGATGCGCCGCGCTCAGTGCAACTTGTCCAGATTGACCAAGGTTGGCGGTGCGTAATCCCGCCCCACAAGAGCCCGAGCAAACAGGTAGTCGGCTTTGTCCTTCTCGCTGAGCCTGCCCAGGTTGACGACGCCATGATCGTCGCACGGGAAGTGCAAGTCTGGCTCCTGCCGACATTTCGACGCATACAACAGTTCAAAGTGCGAACCATCGTCCTGGCTTGCTGTATCTTGGAACATCATGGTGGTGATTCTCCATGCCGTTCGACGCGACAACCGCGACGATTCAAAGTTACGCCAGTTCGGCCACGCTGTCATTGGCCAAACGTCCATCTGTAGTGTCGGCACATCTCCAATGCAATGTAGGCACTGTGCTGACGTGAATTTTTCACGTTGCAAATCAGCACTGGCATCACGTCACAGTTGAACCTTTAGAGGCCATCTCCCACAAAAAAGGGGCCAACAAGGCCCCCTTTTTGTCGCTTCTGCTTCCGACAGCACACGGCATGTCGAAGCCCGCGACAATGGATCTACACCATCTAAGGACGCGCCACCAAAGGTCGAAATGCCTTGAGTTTGGCTTGCAATCGCCGTTGGTTGTCGGCCCCGGTGCGCAGCAGCATCTTCTGTCCAGCCGTCATGTCCGCATAGACGGGGTCCACGAACTCGTACCTGACCCATGGCCGCAACGACGGCACCGACCCTTTGACCTCTACCAGCGACACAGCCAGTGGCTCGGCAGGCACGGGCGTAGCGATCAGTTGATCCATCACGGCCACCAGCCGGTCATTGAAGTATTTGCCCGGGAAGCCCAAGTCTTCGTAGGCCTGCTGGAACAGTGGGTACATACGGCGATAGGCCAGCGCTGCTTGAGCGGTGTCCACAGATTCGACCATCCGGACAAAAGGTGCGTACCGGTCTCCATTGCCCGGCGCGATGGTCTCGGTTCCGTCGGCAGCCTTGACCGTTGAAAACCGCTGGGGTGCGGGCACCACCGGCCACACCGTGGGCGGGGCATGCTTGCGACCCATGTTGTCAACTGTGGCGACGACCTTTCGAACGAAACCGTCGAGCTGGACGAAGGTCAGCATGTCGCGGTTGCTCATGAGTGAAGCGATGACGTTCTTGACGTAGGCATCGGCATCAGCCAGCGCGGGCAACGGCTCTTGAACTTCCGCCTCTTCAACTGTCTCTTCAGGTTCAATCGGGTTGGCTATCGCTGGTTCGGCGAGCTCAGCCGGTGCGGGCTCCGCTGGCAGAGGAACAGAGGCAGAATCTGCGGGGGCACTCGCGACGGGAGGCGGATCTGCCGATGCCATCAGACCCGGGTCCTTCTTGGCGAGAAAGGCCCAAGCCAGCAAACCAGCCCCAGCCAGAACTGCGACAACGATCACTGCGATGGAAACACCTGAGGATTCTTCTTTCATAAGACCGGATATTCCTTTTCGGTTGTGCCCCGTGATTTTTCTATTCTGAACCCGCAAAAAGCCTTCTTCCCTCATCCTACACTGCCTTCGCGATCCGCACGAAGGCATTGCGACAAGCCCTGTCTCTGCAGCATACCGCTGCACGAATACGTCCGGTCGCCGAGAATGTTGCCAACGGAAACGAACGCCCTCCTCTTCCATGCTTGCAGACACTTCATCAATCTTCGGCTATCACGCTCATGTGTACTTCGACGCCAGTTCCCTGGATCAAGCGCGCACGCTTTGCGAAACCGCGGCCCTGAGCTTTCCGCTGAAGATGGGCCGCGTGCACGAAAAGCCAGTAGGGCCGCACCCGGACTGGAGCTGCCAATTGGCCTTCAAGGCGGCCCTGTTCGCGGATGTGGTGCCATGGTTGATGCTCAACCGTGGGCAACTGGTCATTCTGGTCCATCCCCTCACAGGTCAGGATCTCAGTGATCACCGGGATCGCGCTTTCTGGATGGGCGCTGTTCGCCCCCTGGATCTCGGCGTGCTCACTGACGACCCACGCGAACAGACTCATTACGACCTTTGAAGTCGCACGGCACCTGCTGGGTCTTCTTGCGTCTCCTTATCTTCTCAACAATGAAAACCATGAATCTTCAAGTGCTCTCTATGGCCTTGACCACCGCCATGCTGGCTGCCCCGCTCGCAGCCGCAGCGGCAGCCAGTTCCGATGTTCAGCCAGACCTGTCGAGCGTGGCGCCCAAAGTGGACGACACGGATTCGACTCGACAAGCGCAAGCGGCAGTCCAAACCATTGCGCAGACCGAGTTGGAGAAATGCTGGATGGAGCAACTGCGCGTTGCTCCCGCCGATACCACGCTCGCGCAGGTGCGGGCGTCATGCCAGGCCCTGGAAGATGCGTCTGTCGACCCCGAAGAGGCCGAAGCAAGCGCCGCCACGCCGGAAGAATCTCCGCCGGAGGCGCCACCCGAGACGCCCAGTGCTTCTGACGGCGCAACACGCCGCCTGTATGGCGAATGGGCGTCGTTCGACAACCCATACACGCTGACGCTTAACCGGCCTTCATACTTCATGGTGAGCAAAGCATTCACCCGGCCCAACACTGGACCATTTCGAGACGCCTTCGGCAACGATGCAGCCGCCTTCAATCGGGTGGAGGCAAAGTTCCAGATCAGCCTGAAGGCTCCACTGCTGCTCAACGCGTTTGACACGCCTGTGGACATCATGGCGGGCTACACCAACCGTTCTTTCTGGCAGGTGTTCAACAAGCAGCTTTCTGCCCCGTTCCGCGAAACCAACCACGAGCCCGAAATCTGGGCGCGCTGGCGAACCGAAACGCCGTTCCTCGGCGGTGAATTCAGGGAAGTTCGCTTCGGCCTGGACCATCAGTCCAACGGACAGTCAGGGTCGCTTTCTCGCAGTTGGAATCGAACCTATGGCGAAGTGCTTTGGGAGAGTCAACCCGTGGCCCTCAACCTGCGTGTGTGGCGACGCTGGAACGAAGACCCTGGCCAAGATGACAACCCGGACATCGTGGACTACATGGGCAACTTCGAACTCACCACCATCGTGGGCGCAGGGGACCATGAGTTCAGCGCCATGGTCAGGCGCAACTTCAAGACGAAGCGCGGCGCCTGGCAAGTCGATTGGAGCTTCCCTCTATACAAAAACCTGCGCGGCTACGTGCAGCACTTCAACGGCTATGGCGAAAGCCTGATCGACTACAACCACCGGAACCGCACGTTGGGCTTTGGCGTCCAACTGGGCGGCTGGCTGTTGTGACCTCTCTGCCTGGCACTTTCACCGGGGTGCTTCGATTCAGGACAATCAAACCGTCGGACTCCGTACTTTCGCCACGCAGACCCGGTGGCGTTCATTCGGATCAGGTCTTCCTTTTTCTCCACACTTTTCACGACTCAGACCATTGCACATGAACTTTGCTGACCGCCTCAACTCATTGCCCTCCGTTGACCACCTCGATGCACTGCATCTGCTCGCACCTGACCAGCAAGTGGTGGCCATCATCGAGAACAAGCCAGGCAAAGCCGGCTCACTGCGCCTCTACAATGGACTGGCAGCCAAGTATGGTGGTGCGATCAGCCCGGCAGCTGCCGCAGAAGGCATTGAGTGGTTCGCCGAACACGCGGCCGATGCAAAGGCCAACCCAGGCAAGCACCCCAATATCGACAGGCTCGTCGAATGGGCTTCGGGCGACACCACTTACGCCGTCAGGTTGCTTCCCAAAGCCGCTTGAACTGACCTCACCTGGCTGACACTTCGCTCTCCGACGTCCGAGGTATGGTCGCCTGAGAACGAATCCGCTTCACCCCTCCCCTTGAAAAGGCCATTCGCTTGCCAGCGACGGGCCTTTTTTTCGTTTGCAACGCAACATGTACCGGCCAACGGGCTGATTGCTCCATTCACCAACAGATGCCTTGCCACGTGCATCACATGCTCCATCAGCACCGGCTGATTCGCAGCGCAAACACATAGCATCGCCCAAAGGCCAAGACACGCCGCTCTCAGATTGCGACACATCTCCACACGCATGGCATGGAACTTGTCCGCTCATCCATGCTTCACCACGGTGGTCCCTCGAGAGGTCCATCCGGTGTTGCAACACAAAACTTCAAAACACATTCATCCACCGATGAGGAGACATTCATGAGTTTGTTGATTGCCCTGACCATTTCGATCGGCTTGCTGGCAGTTGTGGCCACATGGCTTTTTCTAGGTCCGCTGGCGGCTTTTCAAATGCAGATCTGGCAGGCCTTTGTGGCCTGGGCCAGCTTCTTTCACAACGGCGGCAAGCAGGATGGTTTTGTCAAAACGGCCGTGTGCATGAGCTTTGGCGCCGCCGTGGGCATGGCTTCCGTGATGCTCATCGGCTACCTGGGTGGCCTGGGCGCTCTGGCTGCGCCGGTTGCCGTCGGCATAGGTGCTGCGGTCATTGTTTTGGCCGCACACATCCCACTGCTCTCCACCATTCCGTCATCGGTCTATGGTTTCGCCTGCGTCGCTGGTTTGATCCTGCTGGGCAAAGACATGACACCCACAACGGCCATCTTGCCGACCATTCTCTCCATCATCGTCGGCGCGGCGTTTGGCTGGCTGTCTGAAATGATCGGCGGCATGCTGACCAAGAAAGCAGATTGAAGCCGCAGACCAACAATGAAGAAAAGCCATCGGCGCGGCCTTGCGCCGGCCGTTGGTCTTTAGGTCGTGTCCACCAGATCCTGGAGGGCTTTCAGGTGATCATGCACAGCCAGATGCTCTGGGAGACGCATGTTGCGCTTGGCGAGCAGGTAGTGTTCGCTGAAGACATCCAGATAAGCATCCAGCACCTGCGCGGCGCGCATCTCACCGGCCAATGCCAGACACATGGCAGCCACTTCAGAAGTGCAAAAGTGATCTGTTCGGTTCGAACGCCGCAGCGCATACCGCGATGCATCGCCTGGCTGAAGGCTGAGGACGGGAAATGCATTGAGGTACGGGCTCTTGTTGAACATCTTGCGCGCCTGGGTCCAGGTGCCGTCCAGCAAAATGAACAAGGGCCTGCGCGCAGTGTTGCCTGAAGCGCCTGCCCGGCATTCCTCTGCCACTGTTTCCACCACAGACCGGCCCTTGGAAAATTCTCCCGGGAACACCACGTAGGGTTGCCACTGCGGGTCGGCCAGCAAGTCCAGCAGCGCAGGATCCACCGTCGTTCTTGCCCATGGAAACGCAAAGGTGTCCTGCACCATGTCGGCCACCAGCCAGCCGGTGTTGCTGGGCTTGTAGGCTTCACCATCCCCCATGAGCAAGCAAAAGCCCGCTCGCACGTCCATCGCCGGCTTGTGCTCACAAAGGCAATGCGCCAATGGCAAACGACAGGCATCACACCGACTGGAATGGCCACCCCTGGCCACAAAGGGTTTGGTGCTGACCTTCAGCAGGCTCGCTTTCAAACGTGCAACTGAATGCATCAACTTTCAGCCTCCGCCGCGCTTGCCACGTCTGGCTTGCTTGACACTTTGGCAGGCTTGTCCCCCTTGAACGGGCTGCGCTCTGGCGGTTCATCGTGCACCGCCGTCTTTGTCAAGGCACTCACCACCCAGTTCAGCGCCGACACACGATGCCGAATACCGCATGCCAATGGCACGGGCTTGCATCCCATCTTGGCCTTTGGCTCCAAGGCCGTCCGGCCCAGCGACAACCTGGAAGACCCAAACGCGATGGCATCTTCGACCGTGCTTTGCAGAAGCGAGAGATAAAGCGGGGCTTCTGCGTTGCTGGCACGGTCATAACCGATGTAGTAACCCACGGCCGTGTCGCCATCCTTGACCGTGGTCACAAAGCCCAATAGCTCACCGCCACGCTCAGCCACCCGGCACACGAAGTGCTCAGGTCCCAAAG
>JBNKNN010000161.1:0-8069 GCA_050293865.1 Hydrogenophaga sp.
CAACTCGAAATGCCACATGGGATGATGCCGGTCAAGCGCCTGACCCGCCAAGAGAGCCACTCTCTGTTTCAGCGCTGATTGCGGATCCTGTCCCTTGCGCGGACGCACGCGGTGTGTAGTGACATGGCGCCTGATGTCGAACGCAGGGTCTTCGATCCAATGGGCGCCGGTGGCGTCCTCTTTGGCAATTTGCCGGAATCGCTTGTAAACCATCAAACGGTCAAGCACCCGCTGCCGCAGGTCCTCCAGTGTGATGGCAGGGCGCAGGATCCACACTCCCACGATGGTCATGTGGTTGTGTTCCGAATCCATGCGCAGCCAGGCTGTGTCCACGCGGCTCATGCGTTCGCCTTCGAACCCCAGGGCGCGAGCCAGCAACGCTTTGCCTGCGATCGGGCGAGTGCTCTGGCGACCTGAGGGTGATTGACGTTTTGCTGCCCCCCGCCTTTGCCGGGGCATGCCGCTCTTTTCCGATGCCATCTTGTCTCCTGCTCTCGGTACTCTGGGGCCGGGTTGCACGATGCGGTGTCCAAACCTGAGTGGACAGTCTATTGTGCGTGCTCCTTGCCGCGTAAGATACCGGGCGAGCCCTGATGCGCGGCGCCTTGGCGCAACGACCTCAGGCCTCGTTTACCAGACCCTCACAGGAGACTTGCATGTCTGATCTCAAGAGCCAGTTCGAAGCTGCCGTTGCCAATTCCAAGAAACTTAGTGAGCGTCCCGACAACGCGACCCTGCTCAAGATCTACGGTCTTTACAAGCAGGCGACGACGGGTGACAACGCAGAAAAAAAACCGGGCTTTGGTGACATGGTGGGACGAGCCAAGTGGGACGCATGGGACAAGTGCAAGGGCACATCCAGCGATGAGGCCATGCAGCAATACATCGATCTGATCGAATCGCTGAGCTGAGGGAACTTCCCCCAGTTTCTCGTCACCATCGACCAGTAGACCGGCTGAGCCAGAGCTCAGGCGGTCTTTTTGTTTTTGGCAGAGGCCTTCTTCGTTGAGGCTTTGGCCAGCTTGCGCGAGGGCTTCTCGCTCAGCAAGTTGTCCAGATTCTTGACGATCTCGGCCTCTATCTGGTCCTTGAACGCGCCGAGCAAGATGCCCAGCTTGGCTTCAAGTTCAAAGTGGCTGCCATCGACCCGGAGGACGCCGCTCGCGCCGCTTCGCTTGAAGTAAACCTCGTCGCCGTCTGCACCTTCGGCATAGCTGCATTCCATGTCGAACTCGGACTCAGCTTGTTCGGCCCATTTCCACGCCACTTTGCGGGCGGCGGCAAACTCCAGGTGGTGCGGGCGATGGATATGGATTCTCGACATGGGGTTCCTGTGAAGGCGCTGCTGCGGGCTGTTGTTGTGCTGCAATGCTCGTCGTGATCTTCTCTGGCGTCAAGGCCAGCAGCCGGGCTTCACGAGCCTCGGGCGCGAGCCTGGCCATGTCGCGGATCGCATCGTAAAAACGTGGGAAGCTGTCGCCAGACTGGTGGAACAGCGCGGTCATGGCGGGCACCCATTGGTCGTAGGCGGCTTGGAGACCGAAGCTGGCATTGTTGGCTCGCTGCACCCAGCCGTCGTAGCCAGTGTATCCGCCCCAGGCTTGTTTTTGGGCCTCGTATGCGCGGTGAAACCAGTCCATGACCTCAGCTTTGCCCCGGCGCTTCTGGTCGTCACTTTGGCCGGGCTGAGTGTAGACCTGTTCCAGGCAGCCTCTGGTGGCGTGGGTCAGGCGCCTGAACTCCGACCGCCGCTGCGACAGGGCTGCGTAGTCCTGGCGGCTTTTGTCGGAGCCGAACTCTCTTAGCCATCGCTCGCCGCCCAGGCGCTCTACCGTGGTGGCAAAGCTCTCATTGAAAATGGTGTCGCCCTTTACATAGACCACCTGATGAGCCAACTCATGGAACATCAGCCGGGCCAGTTCGCCTTCCGGGTAGCCTACGAAAGTGTTGAGCAAAGGATCGCCGCCCAGCCAATTGGTCCAGCCCAGTGTCGAATAGGCTGGCACCGGGTACACCGAGACGTCGAGATTCTTGGGCAAGCTTTCGGCGAAACGGTGGGCTTGTGCTTCTTTGTAATACCCTTTATAGCCCACGCAGCCCACGACCGGAAAGCACCAACGATGCAATGTCAGTGACAACTCGGGTGCGGCCACCACATTCCAGACGGCTGCACGTCGCTTGAGGTCCGCGTACCGCCGGTAGCTGTCGTTGTCTGGAAGGCTCAACTCTGCCACCGCGAAATCGCGCATCTGCCGAGTCAGGCGAAGACGATCGCGCAGGGCGGCAGGTGTCTGAGGAGCGTCGATCCACTGCTCGACAGGCTCTGCACGTTGCATGACGTCCAGGTGGCCTGTGACAGACTGCCAGTAATACCCGATGGACTCTCGCTGTGACGCACAACCTGCCCCCAGCACCGAGGCCAATGAGACGATCAACAGCAATTTCCGACGGTGACGCAATCGTGCGTTCGCTCCACTCATGGTTCAGAGCGTACCTCAACCGCGCAGTCGTAGAACACAGGCCCCTGGCCCAGGTCAGTCAGATGCTGACTGGTCAGTTCATTGACGTTGCGGCCATCGGTCGTGTATTTCCGCCACCAGATACCCAGGCCATTGACGACCCCCGATCGTGCCCGGTCGTTCAGGTAGGCCTTGCACCGGTATTCGCCCCGGTCGTTGAAGATGGTCACCCATTGACCGTCGGCAATGCCGCGTGCTTCTGCGTCCAGCGGGTGCATTTCGAGCAACTGCTCGCCTTCGATGTCCCTCAAACTCTTGACGTTGACGAAGGTGGAGTTGAGAAAGCGTCTCGCGGGCGGCGAGATGAAGGCCAGAGGATATCGGGGGTCGGCGCCTGCGCGCTCGTAATTCAGCACCACATCGGGCAAGGGGTCCATGCCTTGATCGGCCAGGCGTTGACTGAAGAACTCGAATCGCCCCGACGGCGTCGGAAAGCCTCCCTCGGCAAAGGGAGCATCTGGAAGTGTCAGTGTCTGGAACCCTCTACGCTCAAGTTGTCCGAAATCCACATGCTCGCCAAACGCCTGTCGGCACATGTCCTCATCCGAGTCCAGGAAGCAGGCGTCCTGATATCCCATTCGCCGGGCGAGGCGCCTGAAGATTTCACTGTTGCTCAGGGCTTCGCCTACAGGGGCAATGGCGGGGCGGTTCAGCAGCACGTCGGTGTGCCCATAGCTCCCGTGGATATCCCAGTGCTCAAGCTGGGTGGTTGCCGGTAGTACGTAGTCGGCATAGTCGGCGGTATCGGTCTGGAACTGTTCGAGCACCACCGTGAAGAGATCTTCCCGGCTGAACCCCTGTACGACCTTTCGCGACTCAGGAGCGACGGCAACGGGATTGCTGTTGTAAATGATGATGGCTTCGACAGCCGGGCCAAAAGCTTCCGACGCGGTTCGGAGCAGGTCGTCGCCAATGGTGATCATGTTGATGGTCCTGGGCTCTCGGTTTCCCAACAGGTCCGGGCGTTGCAGGGCTTGGCGTTGAATGGGGAAGTTGCCGGCGTTGGACAGCAAAAGTCCGCCGAAAGGGGATCTCCAGGCGCCGGTAATGGCCGGCAAAGCTGCAATGGCTCGTACTGCGTTGCCGCCTCCCCGGACGCGTTGCACGCCATAGTTCAGTCTGATGCCAGCCTCGCGCGTGGTACCCAGGTCCCGGGCCAACGCTTTGATTTCAGATGGGGATACGCCGCTGATTTCCGCGGCGCGTTCCGCGGGCCATTCTGCGATGCGAGCGCGCAGCGCCTCCCACCCTTCTGTGTATTGATCGATGTAGTTCTGATCAACCCACCCGTTGGCCACGAGTTCATGCATCAGGCCAAAGGCCAGCGCACTGTCTGTCCCGGGTTTGGGGGCAAGGTGGACGTGGCACTTTTCTGCTGTCTCGGTTCGGCGGGGATCAATGCAAATCAGTTTGGCGCCCGAACGTTTCGCCTCCTGGACGTAGCGCCAGAAATGCACGTTGCTGGTAATGGAGTTGCTTCCCCAAATCACAATCAACCGTGATTGAGCAAAGTTCTCAACCCTCATTCCAACTTTGTGGCCAATGCTGTGAATGAGGCCTTCGCCGCCTGCGGTGGAACAAATGGTACGCGCCAGCTGTGAGGCGCCCATCTGGTTGAAGAATCTTGCGGCCATGCCCTCCCCCTGAACCAGGCCCATGGTGCCTGCGTAGCTGTACGGGAGTACGGCTTCGGGGTTCTTTTGAACGATGCGCTGCAGGCGCGTGGCGATGTCGTCCAAGGCCTCGTCCCATGACACTGTCTGGAACTGACCTGACCCCTTGGGGCCGACTCTCTTGAGTGGGTGGAGCAAGCGTTCGGGATGGTACGTTCTTTCGAGGTATTTGGCTACCTTGGAGCACAGCGCGCCTGCCGTCTGCGGGTGATCCGGATTTCCATGGATCCGTATGGCCGTGCCTGAGGCATCGACGCTGGTGACCAGCGCGCAAGTATCGGGGCAGTCATGAGGGCACGCCCCGAGAATCTGTCGGGTTGGCTCGGCTTGCTGGGCGGAAGAGGAAGACATGCTCGGGGCGCAAACTACAGTGTCAAATTGGACCTAGGTTCCAAGCTCAGGTTCCCCAGCTCGGGCTTACTTGGCGCAGGGCTTGTGGTGACTTGACCATACTGCCATCTCCGTGCTCGGGCACGTGGTGGTCTGCGTTCTTCCATGCCTTGAATTGGGTAAGAGCCTGGATTTTGCGTTGAAGATGCTAACCCGGGCGCTCACAGGGAAATGTTCAAAACCGCACCGCTTCGGCGGACCAGCGTATACCATCGGGTTTTGAGAATCCTGTACAGGCTGTCCGGCAGTCCTATAAGTCATGCAACTGATCGATTCCATCGTCGAGCGCGCTTCAGATTTTGTGGCAATTCGACGTGATATCCATGCTCATCCGGAACTGTGTTTTGAAGAGGTTCGCACTGCTGACCTGGTCGCGGCGAGGCTTGAGTCCTGGGGTATTGAAGTGGTCCGCGGGTTGGGGACGACCGGTCTGGTGGGCATCGTCCATGGTCGCGATGGTGGTGCCTGCGGGCGTGGCATTGGACTGAGAGCCGATATGGATGGCTTGCCGATACAGGAGCGCAACGACTTTGAGCATGCCAGCCAGCATCGTGGAAAGATGCACGCGTGCGGTCACGATGGCCATGTTGCCATTTTGCTTGCGGCGGCGCAGCACTTTTCCGAGAACCGGACATTTGATGGAACGGTCTATCTGATCTTCCAACCCGCTGAGGAGGGTGGAGGTGGCGCGCGGGAAATGATCGAAGACGGTCTTTTCACGAGGTTTCCGATGGAGGCGGTGTTCGGTCTGCACAATTGGCCGGGGATGCCTGCTGGCACGTTTGCGATCAGTGCGGGCCCCGTCATGGGCTCCAGCAACGAGTTCAAGATCACCATCAGGGGCAAAGGCGCACACGCTGCCATGCCACAAAACGGCATCGACCCGGTACCGGTGGCTTGCCAGATGGTGCAGGCTTTCCAGACCATCATCACGCGCAACAAGAAGCCGATCGATACCGGCGTGATTTCGGTCACCATGATCCATACTGGCGAGACCCACAATGTGGTGCCGGATGTGGCCGAGATACAAGGAACGGTGCGGACCTTTACGCTGGAAGTGCTCGACATGATCGAGAAGCGCATGCGTGACATCGCCTTGCACACATCGGCGGCGTTTGGCGCGACCTGCGAGTTCGAGTTTGAGCGTAACTATCCGCCCACGCTGAATCACCCCAAAGAGGCTGCATTCGCTCGCGAGGTAGCGATCCAGGTGGTAGGAGCGGACCACGTGCGCGAGCAGGAGCCGACAATGGGTGCTGAGGACTTTGCGTTCATGCTGCAGGATAAGCCAGGCTGCTATCTGTTCATCGGCAACGGCGATGGCGACCATCGCAGCGTGGGGCATGGAGAAGGCCCATGCATGCTGCACAATCCCAGTTATGACTTCAACGATGACCTCATCGTGACCGGCGCAAGCTACTGGGTGCACCTTGCAAGGCAATGGTTGGGTGAGCAACGGGCATGATCAGTGTTGAAAGCGCTTTTCAGCCGTCCTACCGGCTGGCGCGCAAGGCTTTTCTGGAAGCTGCGGCCGCGCAGGGGCTGGTGTTCGATTCACGCGGGCTGGACACTCCGGGCATTGAAGGTGAGCAACTGGCCATGGATGTGGTTCGTGATGGCCCCTCCGATGCGGAGCGCTTGCTCATCATCAGCAGTGCCTGCCACGGCGTTGAAGGCTACTGTGGCTCGGGTGTACAGGTCTATGCTCTGCATGACCAAGGCTGGCGCGAGAAGGCGCGGGCTGCAGGCGTGACCGTTTTGTACGTTCATGCGCTCAATCCCCACGGGTTTTCGTTTGGGCGCCGGGTCACGCAGGAGAACGTCGATCTGAATCGAAATTTCGTGGACTTCTCCAAGCCTTTGCCTGTCAATGCGCAATACGCAGAGCTTGACCCTCTCCTGCTCCCCGAGGAATGGCCGCCGGGACCGGCGAGCCAAGCCGCAATGGACGCGTACCTTGACAAGCATGGGGTGGCAGGCCTTCAAAATGCCGTGACACCGGGCCAGTACGACGTGGCAGATGGACTGTTTTTTGGTGGCCATGCGCCCACATGGAGCAACCTGACGATTCGGAGTGTGTTGCAAGATCATGCGGCACATGCGCGTCAGTTGGCCTGGGTTGACGTGCACACGGGCTTGGGTGTCAACGGATTAGGCGAGCGAATTTTGGCCACTCGCGACGACCCTGAAGCCTTTGCTCGGGCTCAGGCCTGGTGGGGTTCGGAAGACGGAGTGGCTGTGACGTCCATCTACGATGGGTCTTCCACCTCGGCCAAGCTTGATGGAATGATGTGCCTGTCTGTATACGAAGAGTGCCCGCAAGCCGAGTACACCGGTATAGCGCTGGAATTCGGAACTGTGCCGATGGCGCAGGTCATGGACGCACTTCGGGCGGACCACTGGTGCCACCGGTATGCGGACAAGGCCACACCGGAACAGATAGACGCGGCTCGAGTCAAGGCAAGGACCGCCTTTTTTGACGAAGCTCTGGCGTGGAAGGGGCAGATCATCTCCCAGTCTCGGCAGGTTCTGTTTCAGGCTGTCGAGGGGATGGAATCCGGCAGCTGAGCCCTGTGCACAGAGCTCTTCTGCGGCGGTGCCTTGGAACTCAGACGTCTTCGAACTGGCCCGCCTGCTGCAGTGCCCACATCTGGGCGTAAGTGCCATTGCGCGCCAGCAAAGCCTGGTGTGTTCCCCTTTCGACTATCACCCCGTGCTCCAGCACAATGATTTCATGCGCATCGACCACGGTGGAGAGTCGATGTGCAATCACCAAGGACGTCTTGTTCCTCGCCGCCTGTTTCAACTCCGCCTGGATGGCGCGTTCATTGGCCGAATCCAGAGCCGACGTTGCCTCGTCGAAGATCATGATGGGAGGGTTCTTGAGCAGAGTGCGTGCAATGGCGACACGCTGCTTCTCCCCTCCGGACAGTTTCAGGCCACGTTCACCCACCACGGTGTCGTAGCCGGAGGGCAGCCTTTCGACAAACTGATGGATGTGCGCCGCTTTGGCAGCTTCGACGGCGGCTTCGTGACCCGCATCTGGGCGGCCGTACAGGATGTTGTAGCCGATGGTGTCGTTGAACAAGACTGTGTCTTGCGGCACGATTCCAATGGCCTGACGCACGCTGGCCTGCGATACATCCCGAATGTTCTGGCCGTCGATACGTATGCCGCCGCCCTCGTTCGCATTGCTGACATCGTAGAAGCGGTAGAGCAGCCGAGCCAGGGTTGATTTTCCAGATCCTGACGGACCTACCACAGCCACGGTCTTGCCGGCGGGAATCTCGAAGCTGACGCCATGGAGAATCTCGCGGTTCTTTTCATACGAAAAACGAACATTCTCAAAGCTGACGGTCGGCGCTGTTGAAATTCTCAGAGCGGGGGCGCCGGACGTGTCTGCCACTTCTTGCGGTGTGTCCATCAGACTGAACATTCGGTCCAGGTCGGTCAGACTCTGTTTGATCTCCCGGTACAGCACTCCCAG
>JBNKNN010000162.1:0-4459 GCA_050293865.1 Hydrogenophaga sp.
CCGAGGGGCAGTGGCGACAGAGGTGTTTTCGGTGTGGGCGGTGGGGCGAACAGGCTCAGCGCTGCGAGCGGGCGCTGACGCGGGAGCGCGCTGCTGCTGTTGCGTCTGCTTGAGCGCCTGATAGACGAGGCTCATAGCAGGTGAACACGCAGAACGATGATGAGTTCACGGGAGTAGCTGCTCTGTCCCTCGTGGTCAACGAGCTTGCCGAAGAAGGGGATGTCGGCCAGGTAGGGCACACCACTGTTGCTGCGGCTGCTGGTCTGGTCGATCAGGCCACCAATGACGACCACATCTCCGTCGCTCACGTTGAGCGTTGTGGTCAGGCCCTTGTAGTCCACCTTGGGCAACGTCACACTGTTGGTTTCGTTGACGCTGACCAGCGCCAGGCTTTCCGGGTCCACCTCGCTCTGCACCGGGTTGATCAGCAGTTCGACGCGGCCGTCCTCACGCATCAGGGGCAGCACGCCCACCATCACGCCGGAGAAGACCGAATCGGTCTGCACTTCGGAAGAAGTGGTGGTGGCGCCTCCGCCAACATTGTTCTCGGCCGAACTGGAGCGGGCCACGTAGCGCTGGCTTGTACCCACCGACAACATGGCCGGGGTTCCGTTGCGCACCTGGATGTTCGGGTTGGAGAGCACGCGCAAGTCACCGAAGCTGCGCAATGCGTTGATGATGGTCGAACCACGGCCATCCTGATAGGCCAGGCCACCACCGACCATTCCATCGCTGGTGCCGACCACACGCGACGGAATGGTCAGGCTGGAGGCGGGGTAGTTGCGGTTCGACTCAGGCAGCGTGGTCTGGTTGCCCAACAGTTGCAGAGCATCGGAGCCGAAGTTGAGCGCCAGGCGGTTGCGCAGCTGGGTCCAGTTGATACCCCACTTGTAGCCGTCGCCGAGTTGAACATCGATCAGTTGCGCTTCGATGTAGACCTGCTTGGTCAACATGTCCTGCGTGCGCTTGATCATGCTCTCCACAGCGCGCATCTGGGAAGGACGGGCGCGGACAAACAAGGTGCCCGAGGTGCGGTTAAGGGTGAAGGAGCGCGTCAGGCGAGCGCTTTCCTCTTCGTTGGCAGCGGAGCTTGACTTGGGCGCAATGCCAGCGCCATCACCCAGCATGGACTTGAGGTTGTTCTCCATCTCGGTGTATGGATCAGAGCGCTGAGCTGCAGATGCGTTCATGGACAGGCTGCCTGCGATGGCTGAGTTCCCGCCGTCCGAATTGGAGCCAAACACGTTGCCACCTGAGTTGAGCGACAACTGCGAGTTGATATTGAGGAAGTTCAGCGCGAAGAACTTTTCTTCGTTGGCCTTGATCCGGATGGTCTGGTTGCGGATCTCGCCTGAAACATCGAAGGTCTGCATCAACTCATTGAAGGCTTCGCGCAGCGACACGTCCTTGAGGTACATGTTGGTGAGCTCGCTTCGGCGGCTGACTTCCGGATCCACGACCAGGTTCATCTTTGCCGAGTCGGCAAAGGCTGTCAGGATCTGGCTGATGGTGCCGTTGGAGATGGCCATGCTGATGGTTTTTCCCTCCAGCGGATCGTAGGCCGGTGCGGCCGGTGCCAGAGCCTTGACCTCACCACGCTTGCGCACAGCCTCCAGTAGCGCCTTTTGCTGGGCCAGCAGTTTGGCTGATTCGGCAGCTGCCACTTCCTGCATGCGCTGGAGCTTGGCGGTTTCGGCGTCGGCAAGATTCTTGGCGCTTTGATGCGGAGGTGCGACGCAGCCGACCAGCAAGGTTGACGCAAAAAGGGCTGTGCCGGTCAGACCCGAAAGGCTTGAAAAACGGGAAAGACCAGACAGTCGCGAATGTTTGTTTTTCTGATGCATGGCTTTGCTCGAAGCAGTGAAGGGCGTGAAGGGTAGGGTCATGTAGTCAAGGCAGCTGGCTTCTCAGCCAGCCCGCCAGTTCGGTGGGTGTTTCTGCCAGGACAACGTCGTCCGAAGCGCTTCTGGATGGGGCGGCCGGGCTGGTGGCGCACAGGCTTGTCGCTGTATGGGGGGCGTCCAGCCGGCTCCCGTCTCCATCGGAATCGATGCCGGGAACTACCAGCCAATAGGCCACGTTCATCACTACGTTGCCTGCACAGTCAATGGCCCCGGATGCGCCCGCGTCGCCCGTCACGTGGGCACGTGCGTTCGATACAGCTGATCGGGCTGCATTGCGCAGCCCGGTGACCAAATCGGTTACGTCGGCCCTTCTGCCTTCGCCGGTGGCGTCTGCTGTGCGCTCCAGGCTCACGGCCAGGTCGGCATCGAGAGTGGGAGTGGCATTGGCTTGGCGGAAGACGGCGTACCGCGCTCGCACCGACTCGTCGGGCAAGGGCAGGCCAACGCTGACGTAAGGGAACCAGCCAATGTCCGTGCCGGCAGGGCACACACCAGCAGCGAGGTTCTCATACCCGTCGGCGTTGGCATTGCTGTCGGGGCAGGGCAGTCGGCCCTGGCGCATGGCGAATGCGCGCAGGCTAGATTGCAGGTTGTGTGCAATGGCCTTTGCCTGCTCGCGGTCCTGGCCGCGCGCAGAGGTTTCAAATGCACTGAAGGCGGCCCAGGACATCAGGCTAACGATGGCGACAACTACCGTCACCTCCAGCAGCGAAAAACCGCGCTGAAAGACGTTCAGACAGCCAGATGGGCGCAATGGCCACACGGGCACTGGGCCGATGGACATCACCGGGCCGCCTCCTGGGCCGCATTGGTCGCGTCGGCTTTCGCTGCTTCGCGTTGAGCCTTGCGCTCTTCAATTTCCGCACGACGCGAGGCAAGGCGCTGCCGGCTGATGGCTTGCATGGCCGTCGTGTCGAGGCGAATCTGCTGCGACAGGGTTTCGATCTCCTTGAGGATCTCTCGCTGGCGCTGCCTGTCTTCGGGCTTCTGACTGTCTGCCAGTTTTTGCAGTTCCTGACTTAGCTGGTTGACCTGCTCGGAGCGCTCGAACATCTGACCCATGCGATCGAGAAAGGCGGGCTCTAGCTCGCCTTGGGAGATGGCTCTCAGATCTTTGACAAACTCGCGCAAGTCCTCGATGGACATGTCCGACTTGCGCGCCGTCAATTCGCTCAGTTTCGCTCGAATGGCCGCGCGGGCCCTTTGGCGTTCTTCAGGGGAGAGGTCTTGACGACGTCCTTGCAGCACCACCGGTGGCTCTGAGCCGAGTGTGCTGTTCGCCGCTGTATCGCCGCCGTCCGTGGCGCCAAGTCCGTATGAGTTTGTGTCTTGATCAGGCGCAGCAACGCTGTGGCTCGTGGGCTTCTCTTCCGAAGCGGTGGGCTGCGCGATGGTGGCCGGGTCTGACGCGATGCCTGGGCTCTCTGACTGCGCGAGCCAATATCCGCCCAGAAAGGCGAGTACTGCCAATCCAGCGCCGGCACCGAGCAGGACACCCTTGTTCATCAGTTGCTTCCTCGAACGGGCGGATACGCGCCCAAGACACGCAGGCGCTCAAGCGGCACGGACACCAGCATGTCTTCACGGCCATTGGTAAAGGTCACGGTGTCCAGAGCGATCGCCTTGATTCGCAGACCTCGGCGCACGGTGTCGCCCACCTGGCGCATGCGACCGTCGACCATGGCTTTGGCGCCAGAGCCGTCCGCTACAACCACGCTAACTCTTGGCAAGGCCTGAGGCTTGGGTCTGGGCAAGTTGTCCAGACCGGCGCGCGGATCCAACTCGGGCAGTGGCTCGGAGATGGCAAAGATGCTGCTGAAGGGGCCTTCCAGGCTGCTGCCAGTGGCTTGCCAGTCGGCCAGACCACGTGCGCCGCTGCCGCCGAGAGTGGCGCTGCGTTCGGCTGACGCCTGCAGCAAGGCCTGCAACGACTGCTTCACATCCGCCTGGTCGTTGAGCTGCTGCTGGCTGATTGGACTGAGGTTGGTTTGCAGGGGCAGCATCGAATGGCCGGGTTTGCCAATGCCTTGCGCAATCCCGACCAAGGATGCCACCAGCAACACGGTGGCCCCGGCGCTGAGGGTCAATGCTACGTACTTCATGAAAAAAACCTGTGTTCCTCGTTGTGCTTCCTTCGGTGCAGCTGTTCAGCCGCCCTGGCTTGCATTGGCGTTGGCGTTCGCGGGAAGGGGTTGAAGAATGTAGGCAAACGCGCCGATGGAGCTGTCGTTCGGCGCGATGGATTCCGCCGACCAGCCGTGGGTGCGCAGTGCGCCGAGGAAGCGGCTGAGTTCCTGGTTGGATCCTCCTGCGACCACACCATCTACTCGGAATTGCGGCTTGGATAGATGGTTGGTCTTGAACAGCTGCAGCCGCTGGATTCGGATGGATCGCCCCGCCGCCTGCCTGACCGAACCCAGCATGCGAACTGGGTCGTACATGGCTGCATAGCCCAACTGGCGTGCGAACTCAACAGGCTGATTGTTCAGGTTGGCCCTGGCATTGAGCGCAGCCGCGTGGTTGACACGTTCGCGCAATGGTTCGATTTCGTCTTG
>JBNKNN010000163.1:0-12008 GCA_050293865.1 Hydrogenophaga sp.
CGCGCAACAGTTGTCGTCGCTTACTTCGCCCTGGGGACGTTCGCCAGGCCAGGAATGACACGGCTTCGACCGTTCAAATGGCCTGGCGGCGGCATGGCCATGCGGTTCGGCTTGCGGATATTGCGCCTGAGCGTCTGCAATGGTTGCTGGTCTTCGAGGACCCGGCGTTCTGGTCAGGCCGCAAGCTCAACGATGAGGTAGTCAAGGCCGAGAGACCTTCCGCAAAGGCGTCTGGGGTCTGGAGACTCTGATTTTCGAGGTGCCGTGGTCAATCGCTCGCCGGTGCGGGCAGCGCCATGGCGCAGGCATGGGCACTCGACCAGGCCCACTGGAAGTTGTAGCCGCCCAGCCAACCCGTTACATCCACCACTTCGCCGATGAAGTAAAGCCCCGGTTGTACTTTGGCCTCCATGGTCTGTGCCGAAAGGACGGAAGTGTCGACACCTCCCACGGTGACTTCGGCCTTGGCATAGCCTTCGCTGCCGTTGGGCGTGAGTTGCCAGTGTTTCACATGCTCCGCAAGCCGGTTGAGGGCTTTGTCGCTGCACTCCATGACCGGACGCTGCCAATGTGCGTCTTGCTGAACCCAGGCGTCTGCCAAACGAGAGGGCAACCATTGAGAGAGCACGTTGCCCAGTTGTTTGCGGGAGTGTCCCTTGGCGCTGAAGAGTTCGTCCGCCAGCGCGATCTGTGGCAGCAAGTCGATGTCGATGCTGGTGCCCGGTTGCCAGTAGCTGGAGATCTGGAGAATGCCCGGTCCGGAGAGGCCGCGGTGGGTGAAGAGCAGGTCTTCATCAAAGCCGGTGCGTTTCTTCTTGCTGCCGGTGTTGATGCGCACGGGCATGGCGATGCCGGCCAGATCCGCGTAGGGCTTCCATGCGTCGCCGTCGAAGGTGAGTGGCACCAGTCCTGGGCGGGTGTCGACGATGCCCAAACCGAACTGCCTGGCCAGATCAAAACCGAAGCCTGTCGCACCGATTTTGGGAATGGAGTATCCACCAGTGGCCACCACCAGGCTGCGTGTCTGCACTGTGCCCTTGTTCTCCGTATCGACCTCATAGCCACCATTGCCTGTTTGGCGAACGGCTTTGACGCCGCAGGGCTGCCAGCGCTGCACGCTACCTGCATCGCATTCGCGCAGCAGCATGTCGATCAGGTCAGCCGCAGAGTGGTCGCAAAAAAGCTGTCCCTTGTGCTTCTCGTGAAAGGGAATGCGGTGACGTTGAACCAGAGCAATGAAATCGGCTGATGTGTAGCGCGAAAGCGCTGACCGGCAGAAATTGTGGTTGTTGCTCAGGTAGTGCTGCTGCGGGGAGCGGGCGTCGATGTCGCGGTTGGTGAAATTGGCACGACCTCCGCCGGAAATGCGAACCTTCTCCGCTACCTTGGCGCTGTGGTCGAGCACCAGCACGCGCAAGCCCCGTTGCCCTGCTATACCGGCACAGAAGAGCCCGGCGGCTCCGGCACCGATGATGATGACGTCGTATTGGTTCACCAAATGACTTTCTGCCGCAGAAGCACTCAACCTTTCCAGACGAATGGAAATTTGAGCTGTTTGAAGAAGCCATCCGGCACATAGTCGCCCAGCACGCCGTAGTGGTCCGGCCACTTGCGATCGCTCTTCACCGCTGTGCCGAACAGGTGGTCCAGAAAGGCGTAGTGCGCCGCATAGTTTCGGTCCAGGGCCTCTTGGTCCTGGCTGTGGTGCCAGTGGTGAAAGTTGGGCGTGACGATGAGGTAGCTCAATGGGCCGAGGCGAACACTGACGTTGGCATGGTTGAACACAGCCTGAAAGCCGACAACGATGATGTAGGCGTCGATGACTTCCTTGGAAAAGCCGAGCACGAAGATAGGCGCCAGCACGAGGACGCGCGTGAGCAGAATCTCGATGACGTGCTGACGTGAGCCCGCCAGCCAGTCCATGTGTTTGGCGCTATGGTGAACGGCGTGCAGGCGCCACAGCAGGGGCACCTCATGATAGGCGCGGTGCGTCCAGTACTGGACAAGGTCAGCCACCAGAACGATCAGTGGCAAGGCGACCCAGAAGGGCAAGTTGGCGATCCAGAGGCGAATACCGTCATTGGCAGCCCATCCGAACAACTTGTGCACCAGCAGGTTGGTTGCCAGTAGCATGAACCCGATGAGCATGTGGTTCACGATGAAATGGTTCAGGTCGGTCTGCCATTCGGGGCGAAAGACCGGCTGGTCCTTGCGGTGCGCAAACAGCTTCTCGATGAAAATGAAAATCAACGCCGATCCGAGGAGGTCGAGGATGAACCAGTCCAGCCCTATGTAGGGCGTGCCATCGGCAAAATCGTTCACAGGAACCTTGTGGCCTCCTAGCAGCGCTGTGAGCACCACGAAGCAGAAAGCCACGAATGACAACCATGGGGTACGGCGAAACAGGATGTTGACCAGGCTCAAGCCGCCTGAAACGACCATGGCGACGAACATGATCAAGCGGATGGTGTCCACGTCGTAGCTGCGGCGCAGTTCGGGAGTGGTCAGGTATTGTGGGAAGTGGAAGGCTAGCACGCCCAGGAAGCAGAGCATGGCCAGCGAAAGGGCAATGACACCGGAGACAAAGCCTTTGCCGGTGCGAAGCTCACCGTGTCCTTCGGAAAGGCGGTTGATTTTGCTGAACATGGTGTGCCTCCTGCCTGCGTCGTCCTATGTCTTGTAGAAAGCCGCCGAGAACGGGGGCGGTCAGGCAGAAGTGTACCCATTGGGCCGCGCCATACTTGGGAAGACTCTGACCGCGGCCCCTGAAATGAGGGCAGAGGCAAGGCAGGCCAGACGGCTAGGCGATCATGCCGCCCGCAGTGTATCGGCCGTGTCTGACTGGGCTACTGCGGCGATGCCGCCAACCACGTCTCCGACCACAATGATGGCGGGGCTACCCAGACCTTCGCCAGCGAGAGTGGTGGTGAGATTGCCGAGAGTGCTCACGGCATGACGCTGGTGCGGCAGAGTGGCGTGCTGGATGATGGCCAGCGGTGTCTCTGCGGGCAGCCCTTTGAGCAGCCCCTCTTCGATCTGTGCTGCGCTGGAGATGCCCATGTAAATCACCAGCGTGAGTTTGGCCTTGTGGGCGGCGTTGGACAGACCTTCCCAGTCGGTGCCTTTGTCGCCTGGCTTGGCATGACCCGTGACAAAAACGACACCGTGTGCATGGTCGCGGTGTGTCAGGGGGACGCCAAGCGAAGTCAGGCCGGCGAGGCCCGATGTGATGCCGTTGACGACTTGCACCGGAATACCGGCCCTTTGCAGGTGTTCGACTTCTTCGCCTCCGCGCCCAAATATGAACGGGTCGCCGCCTTTGAGACGAACCACAATCTCGCCCTCGCGTGCTGCCATGAGCATCAACTTCTCAATGAAGGCTTGGGGCGTGCTCTTGCAGCCGCCACGTTTGCCAACGTGGACGATACGGACGTTGGGCTTGGCGTGCTCCAGCACTGCATCGTTGACCAGGTCATCGATCAGCAGCACTGTGGCAGCGTTGATGGCCTTGACCGCCTTGATCGTGAGCAGGTCCGGATCGCCGGGGCCTGCGCCCACGAGTGTCACAGTGCCTGGTGCAAACACCAGGCCGGTTCTGGAATCTTCAGGTTGTGGGGCGGTCATGCTTTGGCTCCTCATGGTTTTCCAGTCTCACGCAAGATGTGGGCCACTTGGATCGCTACTGGAGTAGGTACTGGTAAGGAGTTGTTCATCACGGAGCGAATGTATGCTGCTGTGGCATCGGCACTGCATTCAGAGGGCAAGTCTGGCAGCTTCTGCAGCGAACCTTCTTGTTGGGCCTCCAGCAAGTGTCGTTGTCCATCGCGGAAAGCTTCCATTTGAGGTGTGCGGCGCGCGTCGGCCACAGGCTCTCCTTCGGTACCCCGCAACAGCATGGCGTGGGTCCCGGTAAGCGTAAAAGTATCGGCCATCGATACGGCGTACTCAGGGTGGGTGTAGCTGGCCACGATGAACGCCTTGCCCCCGCAGGGATTCATGAGCTTGACGACGCTGTGCGCGGGATTGCGCAAACCCACCACACGGCGAACGTCGAGCAAGTCCTTGAGGCCTTGCGACATGACATCGGTAGGCACGTAAGCCAGTTGCCCTGGTGCGATGCTGGGTACGCTGGTGCAGATTTCCTGATCCAGTGCCCGAAGCACCGATTCGGTGCTCACACGGCGGTCTTCCGTGGGGGTGCCATGGATGATGACCGGCAGGCCTTCGCGAGCGAGCAAGAGGCCCAGCAGCGGTGTGAGCACCGGCAACTTGCGCGCGCCGTTGTAGCTTGGAACTACCACGGTGGTGGCGCCGTTGTCCGGAACACGTCTCACGCGGGATTGCGCCGCATCCAGGAACCCGGCCATTTCCTCGGGAGTCTCGCCCTTGATACGCATCGAAAGGCAGAAAGCTCCCACCTCCAGATCGGTCACCTGGCGATCGATGACCTGGCCGAAAAGGTCGGAGGCCTGCTCACGCGAGAGCGCGCGAGCGCCGTCTTTTCCTCGGCCGATTTCCTTGATGTATTGGCTGATTCCCATGCCTGGCAATTGTCATTCAATTTTGATGACTTTAGGTAATAAGGAAATGCGATGGTACGGGAGTCAGTGGAGTCTTCAGGCCACTTTTCGGGCCGGATGAAGCTCGATGATGCGGCGCAACTCAGGCAGGCAAGAGCCGCAATTTGTCCCGCATTTCAATTTGGACTGAACCGCGGCGAGGCGTTGGTCATCGTTACCTTCGGTCATTGTCAGTTCTGCTGCGATGGCATCCTCGCTGACGCCAAAGCATGTGCAAACCTCTTTGCCCCGCGCGGCGACAGCTATCGGCGCTTTGGAGCCGGGCATCAGGACCAGTCGACCGTACGCCGTGGCGGGCAGTTCATCCTTGAGCAGGGTGTTGATCCAGGCGGCTGCGCTGATGTCTCCTGCGAGCAAAATTGCGCGCAAGAAGATGTCCTCGTCCTGGCGGCTGAAGAGTGCTCTTCGCTGTTGCTGAAGGCGCTTGTCAGCGTACCTCAGGGTTTGAGGGGCATCCAGCCCAAAGAGGGATTCGATGCGCTTTTGCATGGATTCATCGACGGGTTCATGGCTTGCCGCGCGGAACAGGACACCGGTCTTGTCGCGACCAAAGGGCACGCAGCTTGCGAACTCAAAAGCGGGCATCAGCCTGCGGAGCTCTCCCATACGCGAAAGTGCCGATCCGTCGGGCAGCCAGCCGATGGCCATCATCTGCCATGGAAGGTCGGCCTTGAGCAGCTTGACTGCGGTGTGCTTGAGCTCTGGTTGCTTTGATGTAGGGCAGTAGGCCGAATGGGTGATGGCATTGATGCCTGCAATGGGCGCGCCAGTGCTGCTGCGACCGCTCAGATATTCGCTTCCCCAATGCATGGCGACAAACGCCTGGAGCGGTGCGACGGATTCGGAATGCTGAGCCGGAAGCACAATGGAGCCTCGCTTGCTGGTCAGGTAGACCAGGTCGCCTTCACGGATGCCCCTGCGTTCCATGTCATCACTGTTGAGCTCCACCACCGGTTCTGGAACATGTCCGAAGAGGCGGCCGATCGTGCCTGTGCGCGTCATGCCATGCCATTGATCGCGAAGGCGCCCTGTGGTCAGCGAAAACGGAAAGCGGGACTCTGGCCGCTCGGCCACTGGCGTCCATGGAGTGGCGTTGAACTTTGCTTTGCCATTGGCGGTCGGGAAGACGCCATCGAGATACAGGCGTTTCTTGCCCTGGGTCGCACCCTCTGGCATCGGCCATTGCTGCGGCCCTTGCTTCTCCAGGATGGCATAGCTCAGGCCAGTGATGTCGAGGTCGCGGCCGCGTGTACTTTCACGGTGCTCCAACCAGATGCTCTCAGTGTCGCTGTAGGAAAAGAGGTCTGGCCATTCAGGGCGAATCCGCTTTTGCAAGCCCTGGGCCACATCCACGGCGATGCGCCAGTCGGCGCGTGCTTGACCGGCGGGCGCGACCGCGGCCAGTGTGCGAGAGATGCAGCGCTCACTGTTGGTGACTGTGCCTTCCTTCTCGCCCCAGGTCGCTGCAGGCAGCAGCAGATCGGCGTAGTCGCAAGTGGCAGCGGTAGCGAAAGCCTCTTGAACGATGACGAATTCGGCGCGCTCCAGTGCTCGACGCACGGTGTTCTGATCGGGCAGAGATTGCGCTGGGTTGGTGCAGACAACCCATAATGCTTTGATCTCTCCGTCGGCTGCCGCCTGGAACATTTCGATGGCTGTCTTGCCCGGTTTCTCTGGTACAGATGGGACACCCCAGAGTGCGGCCACTTCAGCACGGTGTTCTGCATTGGCAAGATCCCGGTGGGCCGAAAGCAAATTGGCCAGCCCGCCAACTTCGCGGCCCCCCATTGCATTGGGCTGGCCAGTCAGGGAAAACGGGCCCGCGCCCGGCTTGCCGATTTGGCCAGTGGCCAGGTGCAGGTTGATGAGCGAGGCGTTTTTGGCCGTGCCACTGCTGCTCTGGTTGAGGCCTTGGCAGTACAGGCTGAGCGTGGCGCCCGACTTGGCAAACCATTCGGTGGCCTGCTGCAGTTGTGCGGTTGTGATGCCGCAAATCTCCGACACATGGGCAGGCGTGTAATCACGCACCAGTGCCTTGAGATCGGCAAAGCCTTCGGTGTGTGCGTCGATAAAGGCCTGGTCCACCCAGCCTTCCCACAGCATCAGGTGGAGCATGCCGTGGAACAGGGCGACGTCGCTGCCGGGTTGGACGGGCAGGTACAGATCAGCCAGACCGGCGGTGTCCGTGCGGCGCGGGTCGGCGACGATGACCTTCATGTTGGGATTCTTGCGCTTTGCAGCCTCGATTCGCCGAAAGAGGATGGGGTGCGCAAAAGCCGTGTTGCTCCCGACAATGAACAGGCACTGCGCGTGGTTCACGTCGTCGTAGCACGCGGGAGGTGCATCGGCGCCGAGGGTGGCTTTGTAACCTGCCACGGCACTGCTCATGCACAGACGTGAGTTGGTGTCGACGTTGTTGGTGCCTATCAGACCTTTGGCCAGCTTGTTGAAGACATAATAGTCCTCGGTCAGCAATTGACCGCTGAGATAGAGACCAACGGCGTCGGGGCCGTGGCGCGTTACCACATCGGCCAGGCGATTGGCAGCGAGATCGATGGCCTCGTGCCATTCAATGGCCTGAGCCTCTGCGCCGCGACTGGCGCGCTGCATGGGGTTCAGAAGCCGTGTTTGCAGCGCGATGGGCTGTGCCGCAGTGAGATGCAGCGTACTGCCCTTGGTGCACAGTTTGCCGAGATTGGCCGGGTGGTCGGGGTCGCCCCTGACACCAGTGATTTGCTGGCCGTCTGACTCGATGAGCACGCCGCAACCAACGCCGCAGTAAGGACAGGTAGACCGGGTGGTGGATTTGCTCATCGTGTCTCAGGCGTCCAGGGTTTCGTGCTTCAGGCAGGCTGTTTACGGCGGGCGGGGCCCGCGATGGGCCTTTCAAGATCGGTGGCGTGGCTGGACAGTTCATTCACGTCAAGGAAAACTTCGCCGTCCTCCACCTTGAGGGCGAACTTGGGGGTGCAACCTTCGTCAGGTGCCATGGCCTGGCCATCGCACATGCCGATGGTCCAGTTGTGCAGTGGGCAGGTCACATGGACGCCAAAAACGATGCCCTGGGAGAGTGGCCCACCTTTGTGCGGGCAGCGGTCGAGCAAGGCGAAAACTTCGTCTTTGTCGTTTCGAAAGATGGCAACGTCCAGACCCTTCTCGCGGGATACGCGGCGGGAGCCCAGCACTGGAATGTCTTCAACTTTGCAGATGGCGATCCATTGGCTCATGTTCATGCTTTCTCAGGCTTCAAGGGAGGCGAAGAGATGTGTGACGTTGTCCATGACCACCAGCAAGTTCTCGCTGGACACAAACACATCCGATAGATAGGTCTTGTTGGGGCGACCGGGTTGCAGCCGGTTCAGCGCATGCTGGAAGAACACCCATTGCGTTTCGCCCAGTTGCAGCTCCGAGAGGATCTTCGGTGTCGCCTGCGGCGCTGCTTTGAGCCGAACCATTGCGGACTCAAACTCCTCACGGGCTCGGACCACCTCGCTGGACGCTTCGTCGACGTCCACACCCATGGCAGACGCAAAGTAGAACTTGGCCATGCGCTGCGTCAGCATGCGCTGGCGTCCAGCGAGGTTGACCAGCGCGCCGGAAGCCTGTCGTTGCGCCGCTTCATAAAGCTGCGTTCCCTTGTGCGCCAGCGTCAGGACATGGGCGTCTGCTCGGATGAGGGCGCGAACAGCTTCCGGTGCCTTGCCGGCCGTTGCGAGCAACTTGCGCATCTCCTGCCAGGAAGCTTGCAAGTCGACATACGTTGAGTGAATCTCCTCGGACGGGGCTCGCGCGGTGAGGTCGGCCAGTTGTGATTCGAACAGCCTTTGTGAGTTGGCCAGCACTTTGGCTGCGGCGGTGTGTCCTGGCAACATGGTGCTTGCCAGCCAAGCCTTGATCATTCTCTGCGACAGCATGCGCTGGCGGCCCGCCATGTTGATGGCTTGGTTCAGTTCCGCTGGTGTCCAGGCTTGAGCCGGGGTCTGAGCCCATGCAGCGGGCAGGACCAGGCAGCCGAGTGCCAAAAGCGAGCGACGTTGGAGTGACATCAGACGGTCTCCTTCGTATCGACAGTCAAAGCCTCGAACTGGCGAGTGTCCACCCCGGCCTTGTCGAACTCGAACCATGGGTCTGGCTCGCCGTCGAGGGCAAACAGCAGTTCTTCGTTCAGCGCCTTGCGGCCCTCGGCATCTTCCAGGATGCGCTTCTTGATGTAGTCCAGCCCGACGCGGTTGACATAGTGCACCGTGCGTTCCAGGTACCAGCCTTCCTTGCGGTAAAGCTGGATGAAGGCGCCGGTGTATTCCAGCACTTCCTCAGCGGTTTTGAGTTTGACGAGGAAGTGTGCGACCTCAGTCTTGATGCCGCCGTTGCCGGCGACGTACATCTCCCAGCCGCTGTCCACACCGATGATGCCCACGTCCTTGATGCCGGCTTCGGCGCAGTTGCGGGGGCAGCCTGAGACGGCGTACTTGACCTTGTGCGGTGCGTACATGCGCCAGTGAGCACGCTCGAGGTCTTTGCCCATCTGGGTCGAATCCTGTGTGCCCATTCGGCACCACTCGGCGCCAACGCAGGTTTTCACCGTGCGCAAGGCTTTGGCATAAGCGTGGCCGCTGGGCATGCCGATGTCTTTCCAGACATGGACCAGGTCTTCCTTCTTCACGCCCAGCAAGTCGATGCGCTGGCCCCCGGTGACCTTGACGGTCGGGATCTTGTATTTGTCGACGGCATCGGCGATGCGGCGCAGTTCATCGGCGGTGGTCTCGCCACCCCACATGCGAGGAATAACGGAGTAGGTGCCGTCCTTCTGGATGTTGGCGTGTGAGCGTTCGTTGATGAAGCGGCTTTGTGGATCATCCTTGGCCTCCTTGGGCCAGGTGCTGATCAGGTAGTAGTTGACGGCCGGGCGGCAAGTGGCGCAGCCATTGGGCGTCTTCCAGTCCAGGAACTTGAAGGTGTCGGCAATGGTGAGCAGCTTGTTTTGCGAGATGGCGTCGCGCACTTCCTGGTGGCTGTGGTCGGTACAAGCGCACACGGCCTTCTTCTTGGGCGTGGCAGAGTAGTCACCACCGGCAGTGAACATCAGAATCTGTTCAACCAAACCCGTGCAGGAGCCGCATGACGCGCTCGCCTTGGTGTGCTTCTTCACCTCATCAAGCGTGAACAAGCCCTTTTCCTTGATGGCTTTGCAGATGGCACCTTTGGTCACGCCATTGCAGCCGCAGACTTCGTCGGTGTCTGCCATGGCGGCAGCCTTGTTCTGGCCCTGGTGGCCGGCATCGCCCAGGTGGTTCTCGCCGAACATGAGCTTGTCGCGAATGTCGCTGACAGAGCGACCGTCTCGCAGAAGCTTGAAGTAGTAGCTGCCGTCGACCGTGTCGCCATACAGGCAGGCGCCGACGAGTTTGTCGTCTTTGAGCACCAGCTTTTTGTAGACGCCGCCGAACGGGTCACTCATCACGATTTCTTCGGTGCCGTCGCCGCCCATGAAGTCGCCAGCGGAGAAGAGGTCGATGCCGGTGACCTTCAGTTTGGTGGATGTGAGCGAGCCGGTGTAGCGGCCAATGCCGAACTCAGCCAGATGGTTGGCCAGCACCTTGCCTTGTTCAAACAAGGGTGCCACCAGGCCATAGGCGATGCCGCGGTGGGCTGCACATTCGCCCACAGCGTAGATGCGGGGGTCGGTCACGGTCTGCATGGTGTCGCTGACCACAATGCCGCGCTCAACATGCAGGTTCATCTTCTGCGCCAGTTCGGTGTTGGGCCGGATGCCGACAGCCATGACCACAAGGTCGGCTTCGGCTTCGGAGCCGTCTTTGAACTTGATGGCCTTGACGCGGCCTTTGTCGTCACCCACCAGCTCCTGGGTCTGAGCGCCGATCAGGAATTTCATGCCGCGGTCTTCCAGCGACTTCTGCAGCATCTTGCCGGCCACGTCATCGAGCTGGCGCTCCATCAGCCAGGGGGCCACGTGCACCACGGAAACGTTCATGCCACGCTTCATCAAGCCGTTGGCCGCTTCAAGGCCCAGCAGTCCACCGCCGATGACCACTGCGTTCTTGTACTTGGCCGCGGCGTCGATCATGGCCTCGGTATCGGCGATGTCGCGATAGGCCAGCACACCTTCCAGGTCCTTGCCAGGGATCGGCAGGATGAAGGGGTTGGATCCGGTGGCCATGATCAGACGGTCATACGGCACCTCCAGAGTTTCGCCTTTGTCGTTCACAGCCGTGACGACGCGCTTGGTGCGGTGCACGTCGGTGACCTTGTAGCCTGCGTGCAGCGTGACGTTGTTGTCCTTGTACCAGTCCCAGTCGTTCAGAACGATTTCTTCCAGCGTCTGCTCTCCTGCCAGAACTGGCGAGAGCATGATGCGGTTGTAGTTGGGGTGTGGCTCGGCACCAAAGACAGTGACGTCGTACAGGTCGGTGGTGAGCTTGAGCAGTTCCTCCAGCGCACGTACGCCAGCCATGCCATTGCCGATCATCACCAGATTCATCTTTTTCATTGCGACCACTCCAGACAAAAAGCTCGCTGAGTGTCGACCGTAGGGCCGACGTTTGAAAGAAAAGGGGTACGCCTGGTACCTACAGGCATGGCTGCCGGCAGACATCAAACGATTTCGAAAGTTGGGGGTACGGGATTGCTCTTGCGTAGAGCGCACTCTGGCTGGGCGCCATTGCCGGGACCAGGTGCTGGGTGCGCGCCGTTGCACACCGGGGGCCAGACCAACGCGTCTGGACAACGCTTCTTTGCGTCTGCTGTAGCTACGCAAGAGGTATGCCAGCGAGACGGCGGCAGGTTGCGACCGCGGGCTGGCACAAAGTGCTGAACACCAGCGTTGTCGAGCACTCGTGCTTTGGGTGCGCTAAGTCATTGATTTTTGTAGCGCTGCACCGAGGGCAAGGTGGTGTTGCAACTGCTGCACATGGAGTGCATCAGGGGCAGAGGCGAGCCCTGGCATGCTTGTTTGGCCGCCAATAAATCTATGTATGGTGCGTCGAGGTGCGCACCAATTGCTGTCACTTGCGGGGTTTGCACCACATTGGGGAGGATGTGCCTGAGGACAGGGGGCGATGCTGTCAGTTGCCCTTTCCAGTGGCCCGCTGCCCTGCAGGCTTTGAAGTCCGCGTTGGATTCACCACCACTTCTCTTGTCGACGCTGCATTCGGCAACGAAGCCATGGCCTGCAGGAGCGAATGGCCGGTGACCAGAATCTCCTCGTCCCTGCTTTCCATCAAATGCGCCAGGGTCGATTGCGCATAGCTTGCGTCTTCGGAAAACTTCAGCACGTCGAATGGCCTGCCTTGTCTGCCGGCAAGGCGCTGAAGCCTGGCAATGAGCTGAAGTGTTTTCTGTTCCATCGTGACTTTCTCCGGGCGCCAGGTCGGCCTCTTCATCGTCATATTTCAATGAAACTTGAAGATT
>JBNKNN010000164.1:0-3054 GCA_050293865.1 Hydrogenophaga sp.
CAAGGAATGCGTGGGGCGGCTGATCTCGAGGCTGCTCAGCATTTAGCCAACTCATCCAAGGAGGCCAGCAAAGCAGCGCGGCGACCTTCATCGATGAAGCTGGCTTCAAAGCTGTTGCGTGCCAGCTGGATGACTTCTGAACGGTTCAAATCCAGGGCCTGGATGCAGGCGTCGAAGTTGGCGTTCATGTAGCCACCGAAATAGGCGGGGTCATCCGAGTTGACGGTGGCGCACAGGCCGGCGTTGAGCAGCCGCTTCAGCGGATGATCCTTCATGTCCTCCACCACGCAGAGCTTGAGGTTGGAAAGCGGACACACCGTCAGGGGTACCCGGGTTCTGGCCAGTTGCTCGACAAGGGCTTCGTCTTCCAGGCAACGCACGCCATGGTCGATTCGTTCGACCTTCAGATCGTTCAAAGCCTCCCAAACGTATGCGGGCGGCCCCTCTTCACCAGCGTGGGCCACGAGATGCAAACCCAACTCCCGGCACTTTCCAAAGACGCGGGAGAATTTTGATGGTGGGTGTCCCACTTCGCTGGAATCCAGTCCCACCCCGATGAAGGCATCACGATAGGGCATGGCGGCTTCCAGGGTGGCAAACGCATCGGCCTCGCTCAGATGGCGCAGGAAACAAAGGATGAGCGCGGAGCTGATGCCCAGTTCTTTCTGCGCTCTTTGGCAAGCCCCTTGCAAGCCACGGATAACCACCCCGATGTCCACGCCCCGCTCGGTGTGCGTTTGCGGATCGAAGAATAGCTCTGCATGCACCACGTTGTCAGCTTTGGCTTTCTCGAAGTAGGCCCATGCCATATCAAAGAAGTCGCCCTCTTTGAGCAGCACACTGGCGCCCGCGTAGTAGATATCCAGAAAGCTTTGCAGATCAGTGAAAGCGTAGGCATCACGCAAGGCTGCCACGCTTGGGTACGAGAGGCTCACTCCGTTGCGCTCAGCCAAGGCAAAGATCAACTCGGGCTCTAGCGAGCCTTCGATGTGAATGTGCAGTTCTGCCTTGGGAAGCGCCCTGGCCAATGCCAAAGTGTCCATATGGTTCTCCGTCTTCGCCGCTCCGGATCTGGAGTGGCCCAGCGCCCATGATAGTCAGGGTTGCTGGCGCGCGATGAGGCCAGGGCGTGTGAAATCCATTTTTCCAGGAAGCGTTGTAGATCAAAAAGGCCATGCGCAAGGCCCAAAACGCCCAATACAGCCCGGGTCTCCCCTCTGCGAGGTTTGGCAAAGCCACGCATGGCCTTTCTGGCTGCAACCCGAAGGGAAAGGGGTGTCATCCGGCCCGACATCCTTCGAACTTGAAACATACCATACGGTATGGTACGGTGCCATGCCGAGCGACTGAATGGCAAAGCGGTTGGGCCGACACATAACGTATTTTTTCCGTTCGGACCAACGTATCGATCCTCTTGATTCTCTTTATTCCACCCTCTCCTCTACTCCCTTCTCCTATCAACACCACGATGAAATCGGCCCCCACCATGCTGAACTGGACCCACACTCATGCCGGCTACCTGCTTCTGGCCATTGGCGCCATCCATTGCGCCTTGGGCGTGTTCCTCAGTTTCGATATCTTGTCTGCGTGGGCACAAGACAGCTGGTGGCACAGCATCGAGAGACAGAACGGTCTCCACATGGACCGATTTGCCGCGCTGTGGTTTCAGGTGGCCGGCCTGACCTGGATGCTGCTGGGTTGGCTGATGCAGCAATGGATTGAGCGCATCGGACATTTGCCTGCCGCAATCGGCTGGGGGTTGGCCGCACTCGCTGCTCTGGTGGCCTGGGTCCTCCCGGTTTCGGGCGCATGGCTGATCCTGGCTCTGGGCTTGCTCATTGCCTGGGCACCGGCGTCATCCGCCACGGTACTCAGTTGAAGCAGAGAACACAGCCATGCAAGTCACTGCAACCGACTGGCTCAACGCGGGTCTCAGGACATTGGGGAAACTTGGCCCTCAGGCCTTGCGAATTGACACACTGTGTAAAACCCTGGGCGTGACCAAGGGCTCCTTCTATCACCACTTTCCTCATCTCAAAGCCTATGTCGATGCACTGCTTGACCACTGGGTTGCACACCATACTGCCCGTCTGATCGATGCTGTTGCCGGGATCGAAGATCCTCTGGCCCGCGTAGAGAGGCTGGGGCAGATGGCCTATGACGCGGACATGGGAGTGGAAGTGGCCATTCGCGCGTGGGGCCGCAGCGAGCCGCGAGCAGCGCAAGCCGTGCAGCGCGCAGATCATTGGCGACTGACCTACCTTGTCGAGCAAGGCAAAGCGATGGGTCTGTCAGAAGAACGCGCCGAGCTGATAGCCAAGATGGGTTATGCGCAGCTGATTGGCGTTCAGCACTTGCGTTCTCACATCTCAACTGAAGACGCCTTGGCCATGGACGCTTTGATGGCGAAACTGGTCAAGATCGGAGAGTGAGTCCGTGTCCGAATGCATATTGACCCACGCCTGGTGGATGGCTGCAGCATCCGACTTTGCGGCCGCGTCCCTGCACCTGGCCATCATCGTCGGTGGCCCTTCCTGGTACCGCGCCTTCGGTGCAGGAGAAACTCTGGCCAAACTGGCGGAACACGGGCACATCTGGCCCCCTATCCTGACTGGCGTCATCGCCCTGGTACTCAGCACCTTCGGCTTTTACGCGGCGAGCGCTGGCGGCTGGTTTCCTTGGCTCCCCCATCCGCAATTGGGTCTGGCCATCGTGGCGGCCATCTACCTGCTAAGGGGCATGGCTCCCTGGCCGATGATGCTGTGGGTGAGGTCTTTGCGCACCCCATTCTTCGTTTGGACCTCCTGCCTGAGTGCGGCCATGGGTTTGATTCATCTGGCTGCGTGGTGGGCCAATACGACAACCTAACCGCCGCCGTCAGCACACACCGACAGAAACGCCAAGCCTGGCGAGATAGCGCCGGTAGGCGCTGGACATTCTGTCGCTCGGTCCGTGCACTTCTGTGATGCTGCCGTCCCTTCCTATGGGCAGTGCTTTGGGATACTGTGATTCGATGATGGGAAGATCCTGCAAAAAGATGGTGTCCTGGAATTC
>JBNKNN010000165.1:0-6204 GCA_050293865.1 Hydrogenophaga sp.
CACAACAACTTTCACGGAAACTGGTGTTTACCCTGAAAAGCTCAACAAGTGACACCAAGCTTACGCCAGGCCAAGCAATCGGACGGCATTGCCTTTGAGGATGCCCGGCATCACCTCTTCTCTGAAACCTGCCACTTCGAAGTCTTTCATCCAGCGCTCGGGAGTGATCAAGGGGTAGTCACTGCCGAAGAGCATCCGATCCTTGAGCAAGGTATTGGCGTATTGGACCAACTGTTTCGGAAAGTATTTTGGACTCCAGCCTGAGAGGTCGATCCAGACATTGGGCTTGTGCATCGCAACCGAAAGAGCCTCATCTTGCCAAGGCCAGCTCGGGTGTGCCATGACGATCTGCATGTCAGGGAAATCGATGGCCACATCATCGAGGTGAATGGGGTTGCTGTACTCCAGACGCAAGCCTCCACCACAGCGCATTCCACTGCCAATGCCGCTGTGCCCAGTGTGGAAGATGGCTGGCATCTTGTACTCGTTCACCACTTCGTAGATCGGCCACGCCATCTTGTCGTATGGGTGATACCCCTGCACCGTCGGATGGAACTTGAAGCCTTTGATCCCCTCCTCCTTGATCAAACGCTCTGCTTCGCGCGCGCCCATCTTGCCTTTGTGCGGGTCAATGCTCGCGAAGGCAATCATCATGTCGCTGTTGGCCTTGGCTGCTGCGGCAATCTCTTCATTGGGAATGCGACGTCGGCCCAACTTGGCTTCACTGTCTACCGTGAACATCACCAGACCGATTTTTTGCTCGCGGTAATAGGCCACCGTTTCCTCGATGGTCGGGCGCCGGTTGCTACCGAAATACTTGTCTGCGGCACGGTCATACTCTTCGCCATAAGCGTCGAACGGATTCCAGCAGCTCACCTCGGCATGGGTGTGAATATCAATCGCGATCAGGTTTTGGTGGTCCATAAAGCATCCAGGTAATTCGCCCCTCTAAGGGGAAACACGGAGTGATATCCGACAAGGGGGGCTTGATTTGATTATTGGTTATAACAATAATCGGGGCACTCAACAAGCACAAACGGCACATCACATGACGACCATTTCCCCCGACCTCAGTATGACTCTTCACGGCGATCAGGACCAGATCGCCATCATCCGGCTGACCCGCCCCGCCAAGCGAAATGCCCTGAACGACGGGTTGATTCTCGCCATTCGGGACGTGTTTCAGAATCTGCCCAAGTCTGTTCGGGCGGCCGTGATTGACGGCGACGGAGAGCACTTCTGTGCCGGCCTGGACCTCTCCGAATTGCAAGAGCGCGACGCCAGCGAAGGCGTGTACCACTCGCGCATGTGGCATGCCGCTTTGGAATGTGTCGAGAAGGGAACGGTCCCCGTGATCGCAGCGCTGCACGGTGCCGTGGTGGGCGGCGGACTCGAGCTGGCCAGCGCGTGCCATATTCGTGTTGCCGACGACACCACCTTTTACGCTTTGCCAGAAGGCACGCGCGGCATCTTCGTCGGTGGCGGTGGCGCGGTGCGCGTGCCGAAGCTGATCGGCGCTGCTCGCATGACCGACATGATGCTCACGGGTCGCGTCTACAACGCAGAGGACGGCGAGCGCATCGGCCTGTCCCAGTATGTGGTGCCGGCTGGAACTGCACTGGAGAAGGCGCTGGAGTTGGCCACGCGCATTTCTGCCAACGCCCCCATGACCAACTTTGCCCTGGTGCATGCGCTCCCCCGAATTGCCGAGCAACCAGCTGACCACGGGTTCTTCACCGAGGCGTTGATGGCCTCCATTGCCCAAGCCGCCCCAGAAGCCAAGGAACGTGTCCGTGCATTCCTGGAAGGCAAAGCTGCCAAAGTCAGCAAGGGCTGAGGCTACACCAACAGCCAGCCGGACCTACCCTGCACTGGCAGACACACCAGTTGTTCTCCATTCACCCAGCGACCCCGAGAGAGACATGAGCACTGAAACCAAAGCCCGCTACCGCTCCATGACGTTTGGCGTGACGCGATCCACCTTGCGCGATGGCGCCAACGGCACCCATTACTTCAAGGCAGACAAGGAGCTGGGCGAGTACCCACAACGCATCACCGACCGCTTGCTTCAGTGGGCCAACGCGCGTCCTGACCAAACGCTGTTTGCCCAGCGCGAGAAGCTCGCGGATGGCACTTTGGGCGATTGGAAGCACGTGACCTTTGCACAGGCACTGGATGCCGCGCGCAGAATCGGTCAGGCCATCGTCAACCGCAGACTCGATGCTGAGCGCCCCGTCCTGATCCTGAGCGAAAACGGCATTGAGCACGCATTGATGGCCCTGGGCTGCGTCTATGCCGGTGTTCCCTACTGCCCCTGCTCGCCCGCTTACTCTTTGCTCAGCCAGGATTTCGACAAACTCAAGCACGTCATCAAGACTCTGACCCCAGGCATGGTGTTCGCGCGCGATGCCGAGCGATTCAGTCGAGCCATACTGGCCACTGTGGGAGACGATGTGGAGGTTGTCACGGCAGAGGGCTCTGTCGAAGGTCGCGCCACCACTTCATTTGCCGATTTGCTGGCCACAGAGCCTGTTGAGTCCGTTGAGACGGCGATGAAGGCCACAGGGCCTGACACCATCGTGAAATTTCTGTTCACATCAGGCTCGACCAAGATGCCCAAAGCGGTGATCAACACGCAGCGCATGTGGTGTGCCAATCAGCAGCAAATGGCCACGTCCATGCCGGTGCTGGCTGAAGGCAACCTGGTTCTGGTGGACTGGTTGCCCTGGAACCACACCTTTGGTGGCAACCACAACTTCGGCATGGTGGTCTACCACGGCGGCACGATGTACATCGATGACGGAAAGCCTACGCCGGCTCTCATGCACGAGACGCTGCGCAACCTGCGCGAGATCGCGCCGACGGTCTACTTCAACGTTCCAACTGGCTTCGAAGCCATTGCCAACGCCATGAAGGAAGACCCGCAACTGCGCAAGAGCCTTCTATCGAAGGTGCGAATGTTCTTCTATGCCGGCGCTGCATTGGCCCAACCCATCTGGGACAGCCTTTTCGAGTCGGCAGAGAAGGAAATTGGCGAGCGCATCGTCATGGCCACTGGCCTTGGCATGACGGAATCTGGTCCGTTCGGCATCTTCGTGACCAATCCTGACGTGCAAGCTGGCGATCTCGGCTTGCCGACACCGGGACTGGAGCTCAAGCTCGTCGACATCGACGACAAAGTCGAGGTGCGCTACCGTGGTCCGAACATCACCCCAGGGTATTGGCGCATGCCGGACGAGACCAAGGAAGCGTTCGACGAGGAAGGCTTCTTCTGCACGGGAGACGCCGTCAAGTGGATTGACGAAACGGACATTCATCTGGGTCTGAAGTTCGACGGCCGCATCGCCGAAGACTTCAAGCTGGCCACTGGCACATTTGTGAGCGTAGGCCCTTTGCGAGGCAAGATCATCGCTGCGGGGGCCCCTTACATTCAGGACGTGGTGCTCACCGGCCTGAACATGAAAGAGGTTGGTGCCATGGTGTTCCCCACACCGATGGTTCGCAAGCTTGCGGCAGACCTCCCAGCCGACGCGTCGCTGCATGATGTGCTGGATCATCCCAAGGTGTTGGAATTCTTCCAGGGCGTCGTCGACAAACTGGCCGAGACAGCCACCGGCAGTGCCAACCGCATTGCCCGCATGTGTCTGCTGGCCGACGCACCCACCATCGACCGCGGTGAAGTGACTGACAAAGGCTCGATCAATCAGCGCGCCGTGCTCAAGCACCGTGCCGATACCGTGGCCAACCTGCACGCGGACAAACTGCACTACATCATCAAGCCAAGGTAACCCCCATGCAGCCAGCGGCGTCACCCCCGCAAGGGGGTGGTGCCCTGCGGACCGGCATGGCCAGATCCGCTGCACCCTCGGATGGAGCCCTGTCGCTCGATTCGAGGCTACTCTTTGTGAAGGACATCCCAATGGCAACCCGTGGATTCTTCAACGCGTTCGAGGATGTGGTCATCCTCGACGGTGTTCGCACCCCGCTGGTGGACTATTGTGGCGCGCTCGGCCACATTTCCCCAACCGATCTTGGTATCAAAGCCGCACGCGAAGCGCTCAAGCGTGCGGGCGTGGCCGGAGAAGACATTGGGTCGGTGGTCACCGGCAACATGGCTCCGGGTGACTTCGACCAGTTCTTCTTGCCGCGCCATATCGGCTTGTACGCGGGTGTCCCCGTGGACGTGCCCGCCATCATGGCCCAGCGCATCTGCGGAACCGGCTTCGAGCTGTTCCGTCAGGCCGGCGAACACATCCAGGCTGGCCTGTGCGAAGCGGCGCTGGTGGTTGGCACGGAAAGCATGACGCGCAACCCCATTGCCGCTTTCGATCATCGCACTGGATTCAAGCTCGGTGCGCCCGTCGGCTTCAAGGACTACATGTGGGAAGCCCTGAAGGACCCGGCCGCCGGCATCAACATGATCCAGACGGCCGAGAACCTGGCCAGGAAGTACGGCGTCACCCGAGACGAAGTGGACGCCTTTGCTTCGTCATCGTTTGCCAAGGCCGTAGCAGCACAGGAAAGTGGTTTTCTGGCCGGCGAAATTGCTCCGGTGATCACCGAGAAATTCGAAATCGATGGCTACAAGGCAAGAGGCATTCGCCTGCAAGGCAAAACCGCTGAAGTCAGCATCGATACCCATCCCCGCATCTCACCCGTAGAAGTGCTGGCCAAGCTGCGCTCCGTGTTCGAGGGTGGCGTGCAAACCGGCGGCAACAGCTCTGCCCTGGTTGACGCAGCGGCTGCCTGCATTGTGACGTCTGGCGAATATGCCAAAGCCAAGGGCCGCCAGCCACTCGCTCGCGTGGTCGGCGCCGCGGCTGTGGGCGTGCCACCCGAGATCATGGGCATTGGCCCGGCGCCAGCCATCCGCCTGCTGCTGGAGCGCACCGGCCTCAAGCTGGACGACATCGCACGCTTCGAAGTGAACGAAGCACAGGGCGCGCAAACACTGGCTGTTGCCAAGGAACTCGGCATGGACATCGACAAACTGAACGTCAACGGCGGCGCCATTGCGCTGGGTCACCCGTTGGCCGCCACCGGCGTCCGCCTGACGCTCACACTGGCACGCGAGCTGCAGCGCTGCGGACAGCGCTACGGCATTGCCAGCGCATGCGTGGGCGGAGGCCAGGGCATCGCCTTGCTGATCCAGAACACTGGAATTTGACCACCCCCGCGCCTGCAGTGCGTCACCCCCTCAAGGGGGCGGTGCGTGGCAGACAGGCGGAGCCTGGCCCACGGCACCCTCGGTTAGAGACATTTCGCTCCAACGTTATCCAAAGATCTAAGGAGAAGTTTTATGAAGGTTCAAGGACAAGCAGCTCTGGTCACCGGTGGTGGCTCGGGTCTCGGCGAAGCCACCGCGCGTGAATTGGCCCGCTTGGGCGCCAAAGTAGCGGTGCTCGACGTCAACAAGACTGGCGCAGATCGCGTGGCAGCGGAGATCGGTGGCATTGCCGTCGAGTGCGACATCACCAACACCGACAGTGTGAGCGCTGCCATCGAAGCGGCAGAGAAGGCCCATGGCCCTGCTCGCATCCTGATGAACATCGCAGGCATCGGATCGGCCAAGCGTGTGGTCGGCAAAGACGGCTCGCCAGCCCCGTTGGAGTCCTTCGCCAAGGTGGTTCAAGTCAACCTGATCGGCACCTACAACATGAGTCGGCTGTTTGCAGCCGCCTGCGCCAAGCTCGACCCGATGGAAGACGGCGAACGTGGCGTGATGGTGTTCACCGCCAGCGTGGCCGCGTTTGACGGTCAGGTGGGCCAGCAGGCCTATAGCGCCTCCAAGGGAGGCATCGTCGGCATGACGCTGCCTATGGCTCGCGATCTGGCGCAGCATGGCATCCGTGTTTGCACGATCGCCCCCGGTCTGTTCTCTACTCCCTTGATGAAGGAGTTACCGGAGCCTGTGCAGGAATCGCTCGCCAAGAGCATTCCTTTCCCACAACGCCTGGGCAAGCCCGAGGAGTTTGCGGAACTGGCCACGCACATCGTGACCAATGGCCACCTCAACGGAGAGGTCATCCGACTGGACGGCGCTTTGCGCATGGCGCCTAGATAACTGCCCACCCCCGCGCCGCTGCTGTGCGGCGCCACCCCCTCAAGGGGGCAACACCAGCGGACTGGCAAAGCCAGATCCGAGGTGTTCTCGGTTTTGAAAACTGCACTCGTAGATGGTCAAGTATGAGCAAAGTCGTTGTT
>JBNKNN010000166.1:0-14079 GCA_050293865.1 Hydrogenophaga sp.
CGAGATGGCCAAAGGTCATATGTTGGCCGACGCGGTGGCCATCATTGGCACCATGGACATTGTTTTTGGAGAGATTGACCGATGAGCGCTGTCAACTCAACTGCCGGCGGCCCTGTCGAGGCCGCTTCCCTGTCTGAAGCCACGAAGCAGCGCTTTGCGCGAGAAGTGGCCAAGTACCCCTCGGACCAGGCGCAATCTGCTGTGATGGCTTGTTTGTCCATCGTGCAGCAAGAGCAAGGCTATGTGAGCCGCGCGAGTGAAAAGGCTGTGGCGGATTACCTCGGGATGCCCGTGATGGCTGTGCATGAGGTGACCACCTTCTACAACATGTACAACCAGCAGCCGGTGGGCAAGTACAAGCTCAACGTCTGCACCAATCTGCCGTGCCAGTTGCGTGGCGGGAACGAGGCGCTGGCTCATCTGTCCAAGCGCCTTGGCATCCAGATGGGCGAAACAACGGCCGACGGAATGTTCACGTTGCAGCAGTGCGAGTGCTTGGGCGCTTGCGCCGATGCCCCGGTCATGCTGGTCAATGATCGCAAGATGTGCAGCTTCATGAGCAACGACAAGCTTGACCAGCTCATTGACGGCCTCAAGGCCGCGGAGGGCAAGTGATGAACGCCCAGCAAGTACTCGACCAATTCAGCTCCACTGGTGTGGAGACCTGTTTTCACGAGCGCAATATCGAGCCCCAGATCTATGCTGGCCTGAACGGCAGCAACTGGTCACTCAAGGACTATGAAGCCCGGGGCGGTTACCAGGCTCTGCGCAAGATCCTGGGCAAGGATGGTGGCGCTGGCATGACTCAGGACGAGGTCATTGCTGAAGTCAAGGAATCGGCGCTCCGCGGCCGTGGCGGCGCTGGCTTCCCCACGGGCCTGAAGTGGAGCTTCATGCCGCGCCAGTTTCCGGGCCAGAAGTATCTGGTCTGCAATTCGGACGAGGGCGAGCCCGGCACCTGCAAAGACCGCGACATTTTGATGTTCAACCCGCACATCGTCATCGAAGGCATGGCGATCGCCGCATATGCCATGGGCATCAGCGTGGGTTACAACTACATCCACGGTGAGATTTTCGAGGTGTACGAACGCTTCGAAGCTGCATTGGAAGAGGCCCGGGCCGCTGGCTACCTCGGCGAGAACATCTTTGGCAGCAACTTCAGTTTCCAGCTGCATGCGCATCATGGATTCGGCGCCTATATCTGCGGCGAGGAAACTGCGTTGCTGGAGTCGCTGGAAGGCAAAAAAGGCCAGCCGCGCTTCAAGCCGCCATTTCCGGCCAGCTTTGGCCTGTATGGCAAACCCACCACCATCAACAACACCGAGACGTTTGCGGCGGTTCCCTGGATCATTCGCAACGGTGGTGCTGCCTACCTGGCTTGCGGCAAACCCAACAACGGGGGCACCAAGATCTTCTCGGTCAGCGGTGACGTCAACAATCCAGGCAACTTCGAAGTGCCTATGGGGACGCCATTCTCCAAGTTGCTTGAACTGGCCGGCGGTGTGCGCACTGGTCGTCAGCTCAAGGCGGTGATCCCCGGAGGATCGTCTTCGCCCGTGCTGCCGGCCAGCATCATCATGGAGTGCACGATGGACTACGACTCCATCGCCAAAGCAGGTTCCATGCTCGGCTCTGGTGCGGTGATCGTCATGGACGATTCGCGCGACATGGTGGATTCTCTGCAGCGCTTGTCTTACTTCTACATGCACGAGTCCTGCGGTCAGTGCACTCCGTGCCGGGAAGGGACCGGTTGGCTGTGGCGCTTGGTAGACCGTATCAACCGTGGCGAAGGTCGCCAGGAAGACATGGACCTGCTCGACAACGTGGCCGAAAACATCATGGGCCGCACGATCTGTGCGCTCGGTGACGCCGCCGCCATGCCGGTGCGCGCCATGCTCAAACATTTCCGGCATGAGTTTGCGGCCAGGATCCGCACGGACGAACCGGCATCTGCACAGGTGTGAATTCGGGAAACAACATGGTTGAAATCGAACTCGACGGACAGAAGGTAGAAGTGCCGCCAGGCAGCATGGTGATGCATGCTGCAGAGAAGGCCGGCACCTACATTCCGCACTTCTGCTATCACAAGAAGCTCTCTATCGCCGCCAATTGCCGCATGTGCCTGGTGGATGTAGAGAAAGCTCCCAAGGCCATGCCCGCCTGCGCCACGCCCGTGACGCAAGGCATGATCGTGCGTACCAAGTCCGAGAAAGCCATCAAGGCACAGCAATCGGTCATGGAGTTTCTGCTGATCAACCACCCACTGGATTGCCCCATCTGCGATCAGGGTGGTGAGTGCCAGTTGCAGGACCTGGCCGTTGGCTATGGTGGCGGTAGCTCGCGCTACGAGGAAGAGAAGCGCGTGGTGTTCCACAAAAATGTGGGCCCCCTGATCTCCATGGAAGAGATGAGCCGTTGCATCCACTGCACGCGCTGCGTCCGCTTCGGTCAGGAAATCGCTGGCGACATGGAGCTGGGCATGTCTCACCGGGGTGAGCATGCCGAAATCGAGACCTTTGTCGGCCGCACTGTCGACTCCGAGCTCTCCGGCAACATGATCGACATCTGTCCGGTGGGTGCGCTGACCAGTAAGCCTTTCCGCTACAGTGCCCGGACCTGGGAGTTGTCTCGCCGCAAGACGGTGAGCCCGCACGACTCCACCGGAGCCAACCTGGTGGTGCAGGTCAAGAATCACCAGGCCATGCGCGTGGTGCCGTTCGAGAATGAAGCTGTCAACGAATGCTGGATTGCGGACCGGGATCGTTTCTCTTACGAAGCCCTCAACGGTGAGGACCGACTGACCCAACCCATGCTCAAGCAGGGCGGCGAGTGGAAAGAAGTCGATTGGCAGACAGCACTGGAATACGTGGCCAACGGCCTGCGCCAGATCAAGAAAGACCACGGTGCCAACGCACTGGGTGTCCTGGCCAGTCCGCACAGCACCGTTGAAGAGCTGGCTCTGGCTGGAGCGCTGGTGCGCGGACTGGGCAGCGACAACATCGATGCCCGCCTGCGCCATGCTGACTTCAAAAACGCTACGGCGGCCGGCAACGCCCGCTGGTTGGGTTTGCCCATTGAAGACCTTTCGCATCTGTCTGCCGCGCTCGTGGTGGGATCGAACCTGCGCAAGGACCATCCGCTCTTTGCGCAGCGCATTCGCCAATCGGCACGTCATGGCGCCCGGATTCATGCGCTGACAGATGGTGGCGCTGATTGGGCGATGCCGCTGGCATCTGTCAGCGAGGTTCCTTCCAGTGGTTGGGGCAAAGCCCTCGCAGCGATCGCTGTGGCTGTCGCTAAGGAAAAAGGCGTGCCAGCACCTGTGGCCGAAGAAGTTACCGAATCCGCGACGGTGGTGGCCAAGTCATTGCTCAAGGGCGAGAACAAGGCGGTGCTGCTGGGCAATGCTGCTGCACACCATGAAAAGGCTTCCAGTCTGTTGGCGCTGGCCAACTGGATTGGACAGGAAACAGGTGCCAAGGTGGGATACCTGACCGAAGCGGCCAATACGGTCGGTGCGCAGCTGGTCGGTGCGCAGCCCCAAGCCGCCGGCCTGAACGCTGAGCAGATGCTTGCGCCGGGCGCTCTGAAAGCTGCCCTGCTGCTGGGTGTTGAACCCGGTGCCGACACAGCCGTGCCAGGCGACGCATTGGCTGCTGCCGAAATGGTGGTCACGCTCAGCCCGTTCAAAACCAATCTGGACGTCAGCGACGTGCTGTTGCCCGTGGCACCTTTCACCGAGACGTCGGGTAGCTTCGTCAACGCCGAAGGTCGTCTGCAAAGCTTCAACGCAGTGGTCCGTCCACTGGGCGAAACCCGTCCCGCGTGGAAGGTCCTGCGCGTGCTGGGCAACTTGCTGGAGCTGGCTGGTTTTGATGCTGACTCATCACAAGCGGTGCTGGCTGCGGCGTTGCCCGGTGTTAAGAGCGGCGAGCAAGTACCAGCAGCCCGTTTGTCCAACGGTGACAGCGTTGCTGCTGCGGCGGCTGCCGATCTGACGCCGGCAAGCAAAGCCCCGTGCGTGGCATCAATCTACCAACTGGATGCGCTGGTGCGTCGTGCGCCATCCCTGCAAATGACCAAAGACGCTCGAGGAGCCCAGGCATGATCGAAGCGATGTACAACGCCGGCCTTGGCCTGATTGATGCATCCTGGTGGACGGCTGCGGCCTGGCCAGTCATCTGGAGCCTGATCAAGATCGTGGCCGTTCTGGCACCGCTGATGGGGGCCGTGGCTTATCTGACGCTGTGGGAACGTCGCTACCTCGGCTTCATGCAGGTTCGCCTGGGGCCGAACCGCGTAGGCCCATTCGGGCTGTTGCAGCCGATTGCTGACGCCTTCAAGCTCCTGACCAAAGAACTGATCCGCCCCACGGCGGCGTCCAATGGTCTGTTCCGCCTGGGTCCGGTCATGGCCATCATGCCGGCACTGGCAGCCTGGGTCGTGATTCCTTTCGGTCCTGAGGCTGTCATTGCCGATGTGAACGCAGGCCTGCTCGTCATCCTGGCCATCACCTCCATCGAGGTTTACGGCGTGATCATTGCGGGCTGGGCGTCCAACTCCAAGTACCCGTTTCTGGGTGCGCTGCGAGCATCGGCCCAGATGGTCAGCTATGAGATCGCGATCGGTTTCTGTTTCCTGATCGTGGTCATGACCGCTGGCAGCCTGAACCTGGGCGAGATCGTGGCGGTGCAGGAAAACGGTGCCTGGGCGCAGTTTTGGCGCGGCCTCGGTCTCGACTTCATGGGCTGGAACTGGCTACCGCTGCTGCCCATCTTCGCTGTCTATCTGATTTCCGGTGTTGCCGAAACCAACCGTCATCCGTTTGACGTGGTGGAAGGCGAGGCCGAGATCGTGGCCGGTCACATGGTCGAGTATTCGGGCATGGGCTTTGCCATCTTCTTCCTGGCGGAATACGCCAGCATGTGGCTGGTGTCCATTCTGGCCGTGCTGATGTTCCTGGGTGGCTGGCAGGCTCCGTTCTCCCTGCCTGTCGGAATGCTGCCAGACTGGTTGACGATTCCTGGCTGGATCTGGCTGGGCCTCAAAACTTTTGTGGTGGTGTCCATGTTCATCTGGATCCGAGCCACGTTCCCGCGCTTCCGTTATGACCAGATCATGCGTCTGGGCTGGAAGATTTTCATTCCCGTCACGCTGGTCTGGCTGCTCCTCGTGGGCTTCCTGATCCAGTCGGATTCCTGGAATCCGTGGAAATAAACCGGGGAGAAAGAATCCATCATGTCCACTGCAGCTGTTGCTCCGTTTTCCCTGCGCGACTTCTTCAAGAGCTTCATGCTCTGGGAGTTGGGCAAGGGCATGGCCCTGACCGGCCGCTACCTGTTCCGCAAGAAGGTCACGATTCAGTTCCCTGAAGAGAAGACCCCGCTGTCGCCGCGCTTTCGTGGCCTGCATGCCCAGCGCCGCTATGAGAACGGCGAAGAGCGCTGCATTGCCTGCAAGCTGTGTGAAGCGGTTTGCCCTGCGATGGCCATCACCATTGAAGCGGCCGAGCGCGAAGACGGGACGCGCCGTACCACGCGCTACGACATCGATCTGACCAAGTGCATCTTCTGCGGGTTCTGCGAAGAAGCCTGCCCGGTCGATGCCATCGTCGAGACGCAGATTCTCGAGTACCACGGCGAAAAGCGTGGTGACCTGTACTTCACCAAGGACATGTTGCTGGCCGTTGGTGACAAGTACGAACCCGAAATCGCGGCTGCCAAGGCAGCTGATGCCAAGTACCGCTGATACCGGCGAAAGATCACACCCATGGATTTCCAGACCGGATTTTTCTACCTGTTCTCGGCCGTGATGCTGTTCGCGGCGTTCCGTGTCATCACGGCACGCAACCCTGTGCACGCGGTGCTGTACCTGATGCTGGCCTTCTCGCAGGCGGCGGGCCTGTGGCTGCTGCTGAAGGCCGAATTCCTCGGCTTGACCCTGGTACTGGTGTACCTGGGCGCCGTGATGGTGCTCTTCCTGTTCGTCGTGATGATGCTGGACATTCGACTGGACGACGACCGCTGGGGCTTCTGGCAGAACTTTCCCTTGGCCGCAGCACTGGGGTTGGTGGTGGCCGTTGAGCTGGCTGCTGTTCAGTGGGCTGGCTTCCCTGCATTGCAGGGTGTGGAGCCCGGCGAAATGGCCGCAGCGACGACCGAGAAAGTTTCCAACACCCATGCGCTGGGCAAGTTGCTGTACTCGGAATACATCTTTGCTGTTGAAGCGGCGGCTGTCATTCTCCTGGTGGCGATGATCATTGCCATCGTTCTGACCTTGCGTGACCGCAAGGATTCCAAGGCCATCGATCCAGGTCTGCAGGTTCGTGTTCGCGCCCAGGACCGCCTCGATGTGCGCAAGGTTGAGCCCACCCGCCGCGCAGCCCCTGCGGCCGACGCTGCAGAAGAGGGAGGTCAAGCATGAACTTCGCACATTTGTCCCTGAGCCACTTCCTGACCGTCAGCGCATTGTTGTTTGCGTTATCGGTCGTGGGGATCTTCCTCAACCGCAAGAACCTCATTGTTCTGCTCATGGCCATCGAGCTGATGCTGCTGGCCGTGAACATGAACTTCGTGGCCTTCTCGCAATACCTGGGTGACCTGCACGGCCAAGTGTTCGTGTTTTTCATCCTGACCGTCGCCGCGGCAGAGTCTGCCATCGGCTTGGCCATTCTTGTGCTGCTGTTCCGGGCCCGCTCGTCGATCAGCGTCGAGGAACTCAACGAGCTCAAGGGCTAAGGCCGAGCGCTTTGGCATACCGTACTCAGGCAATAACACCATGAGCACCACACTCTCTGCAACCACGCTTCTGGCCGTGCCGCTGGCACCTCTGGTCGGATCGGCACTGGCCGGTATTCTTGGGACATCGTTCGCTGGCAACGTGCTGGGCCGTCGTGCCTCGCACACCCTGACCATTCTGGGCGTCTTCATCGCGTTTGTTCTTTCCGCCCTGACGCTCAAAGACGTCGCTGGCGGCGCACGTTTCAACGACACCATTTACGAGTGGATGGTGATTGGCGGCTTGAAGATGGAAATCGGCTTCATGGTCGATGGCCTCACCGCCATGATGATGTGTGTGGTGACCTTCGTCTCACTGATGGTGCACATCTACACCATAGGCTACATGGAAGAAGACGCTGGCTACAACCGCTTCTTTGCCTACATCTCGCTCTTCACCTTCTCCATGCTGATGCTCGTGATGAGCAACAACTTGCTGCAGTTGTTCTTCGGCTGGGAAGCCGTGGGTCTGGTGTCTTACCTCCTGATCGGTTTCTGGTTTAACAAGCCCACCGCCATCTTTGCCAACATGAAGGCCTTTCTGGTCAACCGTGTGGGTGACTTCGGCTTTATCCTCGGCATTGGACTCATCGTTGCCTACACAGGCTCGCTGAACTACAACGACGTGTTTGCAAAGGCCAACGAACTGGCCACGCTGGGTTTTCCCGGTACGGACTGGATGCTGATCACGGTGATCTGCATCTGCCTGTTCATCGGCGCCATGGGCAAGTCGGCACAGTTCCCGTTGCACGTGTGGCTGCCTGACTCCATGGAAGGCCCCACCCCGATTTCCGCGCTGATCCACGCCGCCACCATGGTGACGGCTGGCATCTTCATGGTTTCGCGCATGTCGCCGCTGTTCGAGCTGTCGGACACGGCCCTGAACTTCATTCTGGTGATCGGTGCCATCACGGCGCTGTTTATGGGCTTCCTGGGCATCATCCAGAACGACATCAAGCGTGTGGTGGCTTATTCGACGCTGTCTCAGTTGGGCTACATGACAGTGGCGCTGGGTGTGTCTGCCTACAACGTGGCCGTGTTCCACCTGATGACACACGCCTTCTTCAAGGCACTTCTGTTCCTGGGCGCTGGTTCGGTCATCATCGGTATGCACCACGACCAGGACATGCGCAACATGGGCGGTCTGTGGAAGCGCATGCCGTTCACCTGGGCTACCTCGCTGATTGGATCCCTTGCGTTGATCGGTACCCCATTCTTTGCCGGTTTCTATTCCAAGGATTCGATCATCGAAGCCGTACATGCCAGCAACCTGCCGGCTGCGCACTGGGCTTATTACGCCGTGGTCATTGGCGTGTTCGTCACGGCTTTCTATAGCTTCCGCATGTATTTCCTGGTCTTCCACGGCAAGGAGAACTTCCGCCACAAGCCATTCCCTGGCGAGCACGACCATCACGATGATCACCATGGTCATGCCCACGTGCCGCACGAATCGCCCTGGGTGGTGACAGTCCCGCTGATTCTGTTGGCGATCCCATCCATCATCATTGGCTTCATCACCATCGAGCCGATGCTCTATGGCGAATTCCTGAAGGACGCCATCACGGTGAATACCGAAGCGCATCCTGCCATGGAAGAATTGCGCCAGTTCTTCTACGGTGGCGGTGAGATTGTTGGGGGCCTCAGCGCTGCCTTGCATATGGCCTTGCATGCCTTCAAGACCACGCCGTTCTATCTGGCACTGGCTGGTGTGGTGGTTGCCTACCTGTTCTACATGGTTGCGCCATCGATTCCTGCTGCACTGTCCAAGGTCCTGCGTCCGCTGATCATCATTGGAGAGAACAAGTACTTCCTCGACTGGTTTAACGAGAACGTCTTGGCGCGTGGTGCCCGTCTGTTGGGTACCGGTCTGTGGAAGGGCGGTGACCGCGGCGTGATCGAAGGTGGCGTGGTCAATGCGTCCTGGAAGATAGTCGGCATCGTCTCGGCCGCTGTCCGTCATGTCCAGAGTGGTTACCTCTACCACTATGCGCTGGTCATGATCCTGGGTGTGATCGGTTTCGTATCCTACTTCGTGTGGCTCGCCAAATAAGGAGAACTAGAAAATGGGTTTGCTGAGCCTTGCGATCTGGACGCCGATCTTCTTCGGCGCCGTCTTGCTGGCCTTTGGTCGGGATGAGCATGCCAACGCCGTGCGTTGGGTGGCCCTGATCGGGTCGCTGGTGTCTTTGGCGGTCACACTGCCACTCTATGCCAACTTCGAGATTGGCAGCGCCGCCATGCAGTTCGTGGAACTCGCGCCATGGATTGACCAGTTCAACGTCAACTACCACCTGGGTGTGGACGGTATTTCGCTGTGGCTGGTGCTGTTGACGGCATTTATCACAGTGATCGTGGTGATCGCCGGTTGGGAAGTCATTACTCAGCGCGTGAATCAGTACATGGGCGCCTTCCTGATCCTCTCGGGTCTGATGATCGGCGTGTTCGCCTCGCTGGATGCGATGCTGTTCTATGTGTTCTTCGAAGCCACCCTGATCCCTATGTACCTGATCATCGGCATCTGGGGTGGACCGAACAAAATCTACGCGGCGTTCAAGTTCTTCCTCTATACCTTGCTCGGCTCTTTGCTGATGCTGGTGGCGCTGATCTACCTGTACACCCAGGCAGGAGGCAGCTTTGACCTGGCAACCTGGCACAAGCTGCCCTTGGGTGCGACGGCGCAAACCCTGCTGTTCTTCGCCTTCTTCGCTGCCTTCGCTGTGAAGGTTCCCATGTGGCCGGTGCACACCTGGTTGCCCGACGTTCACGTGGAAGCGCCTACTGGCGGCTCTGCCGTGCTGGCTGCGATCATGCTGAAACTGGGGGCTTACGGCTTCCTGCGTTTCTCCTTACCCATTGCGCCCGACGCCTCCCACGAGTGGTCTGGCTTGATGATTGGCCTGTCATTGGTGGCTGTGATCTATGTGGGTCTGGTGGCCATGGTCCAGCAGGATATGAAAAAGCTGGTGGCATACTCGTCTGTGGCTCACATGGGCTTTGTGACCCTGGGCTTCTTCGTGTTCAATGACCTGGGGGTGTCCGGTGCCATTGTTCAGATGATCGCCCATGGCTTTGTGTCCGCCGCCATGTTCCTGTCCATTGGCGTGCTGTACGACCGCGTGCACTCGCGTGAGATTGCCGCTTACGGTGGGGTGGTCAACACCATGCCCAAGTTTGCGGCCTTTGCGCTCTTGTTCACCATGGCCAATTGCGGTTTGCCAGCCACCGCTGGATTTGTCGGCGAGTGGATGGTGATTCTGGCGGCAGTGAAGTACAACTTCTGGATTGGCGCGCTGGCGGCTTCTGCCCTGATCTTTGGCGCCGCCTATTCGTTGTGGATGTTCAAGCGTGTCTACCTCGGAGCGCCGGCCAACGACAACGTCAAGGCACTCAAAGACATCAATGGCCGAGAGTTCCTGGTGATGGGCCTTCTGGCTGTGATGGTGCTCTACATGGGTATCCATCCCAAGCCTTTCACTGACGTGATGGACGCATCGGTGGCTGAACTGCTCCGCCACGTGGCCATCTCCAAGTTGAACTGAGCGAACCCGATACGCAAGATACGAGAGAGACTGTTCAAATGATTGACAACCTCAGCTGGGTATCGGTCTACCCTGAGATTCTGTTGCTGGTAATGACCTGCGTCATTGCCTTGGTGGACATCGGCGTGAAGTCGCCGCTGCGCGGCGTGACCTACGGCCTGACCTTGCTCACGCTTGCGGGCCTGACAGTGCTCAATGGCGTTTACGCTGCCGATGGCAAGACGGTCGTGGCCTTGGGTGGCCTGGTGATCAGCGACCCGATGGGCCATTGGCTCAAAGCCTTTGCCTCGCTGGCGATGCTGGTGACGTTGGTATATGGACGCCACTATGCTGGTGCCCGCGAGATGCTGCGCGGCGGAGAATTCTTCACCTTGGCCCTGTATGCCCTGCTGGGAATTTACGTGATGATCGGAGGCTACAACTTCCTGGTCATCTACCTGGGCCTGGAGCTGCTGACACTGACCAGCTACGGTCTGGTAGCGCTGCGTCGCGACAACCTCAAGGCCACTGAGGCAGCGATGAAGTATTTCGTGCTGGGCGCTCTGGCGAGTGGCTTCCTGCTTTATGGCCTGTCGATGCTATATGGGGCGACCGGCTCGCTGGATCTGGCAGAAGTGGTCAATGCCATCGCTGGCGGCGAAGCTACTCTGAAGGGTTCGCAGCAGGTTTTGGTGCTTGGCGTGGTGTTCGTGGTGGCAGGTCTGGCCTTCAAGCTGGGTGTCGTGCCTTTCCACATGTGGGTGCCGGATGTCTATCATGGCTCTCCCACTGCTGTGACCCTGATGGTCGGCGGTGCGCCCAAACTGGCCGCTTTCGCCATTGTGGTTCGCCTGCTGGCCGAAGGTTTGCTGCCGATGGCAGTTCACTGGCAGCAGATGCTGGCGGTGTTGGCCGTGGTGTCCTTGCTGGTCGGTAACCTGGCTGCCATCGCACAGACCAACGTCAAGCGCATGCTGGCCTTCTCCACCGTCGCGCAAATGGGCTTCATGCTGCTGGCCATGGTGGCCGGCGTGAACGGCACGGATACCAGCAACCTGGGCAATGCGTTCGGCTCTGGCATGTTCTACGTGGTGACCTATGTGCTGACCACGCTGGCGTCGTTCGGCGTGATCCTGCTGCTGTCCCGTGAGGGCTTCGAATCGGAGGAACTGGCCGACCTGGCTGGTTTGAATCAGCGCAGCCCGCTGTACGCTGCGATCATGGCCATGTGCATGTTTTCCCTGGCAGGTGTGCCGCCGCTGGTGGGCTTCTATGCCAAGCTGTCGGTGCTGCAGTCGCTGCTGGCTTCCCCGGACAGCTTCCATGTGGGACTGGCCGTGTATGCAGTGCTCATGTCGCTGATCGGCGCTTTCTATTACCTCCGAGTGGTCAAGGTCATGTACTTCGATGCTCCTGTACAAACGGCTGAAATCGAAGGCTCGCTCGGTGCTCGGTCGTTGCTCACGATCAACGGGGCTCTGGTTCTGGTGCTGGGTATCGTGCCCGGCGGCCTGATGGCACTTTGTGCTCAAGCGGTCAGTCAGATTTTTGTTGGTGGCTGATTCCGGCCCTCACAGGTCTGATAGGACTGATTGATGTCAAGCGGCGTTTTTGTCTGGATCGTGCTTTTGGCTGCCATCTTGGCGGCCAATTTGCCATTCGTGAACAACCGGTGGATGCTGGTGGTGCCCTCAAAGCCCCAGAAGCCCTTGTGGGGTCGGGTGCTTGAACTGGTCATCTGGTACCTGATGGTGGGAGGGCTTGGTCTCTCGCTTGAGCAGGCGGCGGGCCAGATCTATCCGCAAGGATGGGAGTTCTACGCCACTACTGCAGCCCTGTTTGTGACCTTTGCTTTCCCCGGTTTTGTCTTGCGCTACCTTTTCAAGCGCCACCGTTGAAACTGGTCGTCACTGGCGTGAAGAAGAATATCGAAAAGGCCCAAGGCGTTGGCGAGGATGCTCACCTTCGTGAGCACAAAATCGGCCGGGAAGAAGTTCTCAAGGGTGGCTTTCTCCATGTCGCCAAAGACACGGTTCGTCTGCCATCAGGTGCTCAAGCCACGCGCGAGTTTGTGCTGCATCCGGGCGCCGTCATGATCGTTCCATTGCTAGATGACGGCAGATTGGTTCTTGAGCGGCAGTTCCGCTATCCGTTGGGGGAAGTCATGATCGAGTTCCCCGCAGGCAAGCTCGATGCGGGTGAGGGCAGCCTGGGTTGTGCTCGGCGTGAACTCGAAGAAGAAACGGGCTATCGTGCGCGGGAGTGGGCCTACGCGGGTCGTCTCGCGCCCGCCATCGCCTACTCTGACGAGGTCATTGATATCTGGTTTGCACGAGGGCTCACACTGGGTGAGCGTCGTCTGGATGACGGAGAATTCCTGGACGTGGTCGACATGAGCCACCAAGAACTCCTTGAAGCCTGCCGCAATGGCCAGGTTTTCGACTCCAAGACGTTGGTGGCGGCTTTGTGGCTCGAGCAGATGCGGCAGGGCGCCTGGACGATTGAGTGGTCAGCGCAGCCTGAGGGCCGCCCTCTTGGTCGTTGACCAGAACACCGGACTGTTTTGCTTTCCCTCGTGCCGGGCTGACAGGATTTCCCGGATAATTGGTCATATGAAGGTTTTCGATCTCCAATGTGCGCACGGCCATGCGTTCGAGGGCTGGTTTTCGTCTGACGACGATTTCCGGCAGCAACTGGACGGTGGTATTTTGACTTGTCCCATGTGTGGGGAAGCAGACGTGCGCAAGATGCTCTCTGCGCCTCGACTGAACCTGCAAAAAGGCGTTGCGCCTGCGGAGGCGTCGCAGCGTGGAGGCGGGCAAGGCACAAGCAAAGACGGGCATGAAGTTGCGTTGGCCATGGGCGGAGATCAGAAGGCTTTGCAAGCTCGAATGTTGCAGGTTCTGCGCGAGGTCATGGCCAATACGGAGGATGTAGGTGAGCGTTTCGTTGAAGAAGCGCGAGCGATGCATAACGGCGAAGCTGAGCAGCGCAGCATTCGTGGCCAGGCCACTCCCGAGGAGACCATGGAGCTCATCGAGGATGGAATCGACGTGGTGCCTCTGCCCGGGTTGCCGTCGGTCAAAGAGACGCTGCAGTAATGTGGCCCCCACGCTCCGCCGCTGCGCGGGTCGCTGCCCCCTGAGGGGGCGCGTTTCACCTTGGGGCGGCCCTGCGGTGAAACAATGGCCTCACGCTAGGATTGGGGTCTCCAGGCTCCGCCGCTGTGCGGGTCACTGCCCCCTGCGGGGGGCGTTTCACCTTGGGGCGGCCCTGCTGCGAGTCGGTCTCGCGGCACGCGGTTTTTCACTGTGGCAGTGGTGTATCAAGGGTACAGGCCGCGAAGGTCGTGGGCATGGAGGATGCGTTGACAGGCAATGATGAATGTCGCCGTTCGAAGGCTGACTTTGTGTTCAGCTGCCGTGGTCCAGATGGCGTCGAACGCTTTTGTCAGAATTTGCACGAGCCGCTGGTTGATTTCGTCCTCGCTCCAGAAGAAGCTTGAGAAGTCCTGCACCCATTCGAAATACGAGACAGTGACGCCGCCAGCATTGGCGATCACGTCCGGTAGCACCAGAACACCTCGCTCGTTGAGAATGTCGTCCGCAAGTGGTGTGGTGGGGCCGTTGGCGCCTTCGATAATCATCTTGGCCTGAATTCGCGGCGCGTTGGAGGTGGTGATCTGCTGCTCCAGGGCCGCCGGAATCAGAATGTCACAAGGCACGTCCCAGAAAGCGTCCTGGGTCAGTGTTTCGGCTTGCTCATATCCGGCAATGGACCCGAAT
>JBNKNN010000167.1:0-30165 GCA_050293865.1 Hydrogenophaga sp.
TTCCAGCACCTTGACCTTGACAATATCGCCCGTCTTGACGACTTCGCGAGCGTCATTGACAAACTTCTGACTCAACTGACTCACATGCACCAGGCCGTCCTGGTGAACGCCCAGATCCACAAATGCGCCAAACTGGGCCACGTTGCTCACTGTGCCTTCGAGCACCATGCCTTCACGCAAGTCTGCAATATCTTCCACACCTTCGTTGAACCGGGCGACCTTGAAGTCGGGGCGTGGATCGCGTCCGGGTTTTTCCAGCTCTCCCAGAATGTCTTTGACCGTGATGACGCCAAACTGCTCGTTGGCAAACAGTTCCGGGCGCAGAGTCTTGAGCATGTCGGCTCGCCCCATCAGCGACTGGACGGGCTCTCCGGAATGCTCGATGATCTTCTCCACCACCGGGTAGGTTTCAGGGTGAACGCCGGTCATGTCCAACGGATTGTCACCGTTGCGGATTCGAAGAAAGCCCGCTGCCTGCTCAAAAGTCTTTCCCCCCAATCCACTGACGTCCAACAACTGCTGACGATTGCGGAAAGCGCCATTGGCGTCGCGCCAACGAACCACGGCTCGTGCCACGCTGCTGCTCAATCCGGACACGCGCGACAACAGCGGGACACTGGCGGTGTTGAGGTCCACTCCCACACCGTTGACACAGTCTTCCACCACCGCGTCCAGTGTACGCGCTAACTCGCTCTGATTCACATCGTGCTGGTACTGGCCAACGCCAATGCTCTTGGGCTCGATCTTTACCAGCTCGGCCAATGGGTCCTGCAAGCGACGCGCGATGCTGGCCGCGCCGCGCAGACTGACGTCCACATCTGGCATTTCCTGGCTGGCGAATTGGCTGGCGGAGTAGACCGAAGCACCCGCTTCACTGACCACGACCTTTTGCACGTTCTCCTGCCCCATACGGGCCAGTTGCTTGATGAGGTCGGCCGCCAGTTTGTCGGTTTCGCGGCTGGCCGTGCCGTTGCCAATGGCGATGAGTTCCACCTTGTGCTTCTGGCACAACTGCATGAGCGTATGCAAGGACCCATCCCAGTCTCGGCGCGGCTCGTGCGGATACACCGCGGCGGTGTCCACCAGCTTCCCTGTCGCATCCACCACAGCCACCTTGACTCCGGTGCGAATCCCGGGGTCCAGACCCATCACAGGCTTCTGGCCGGCAGGCGCTGCCAGCAGCAGGTCGCGCAGGTTATCACTGAAAACCTTGATGGCAACCGCCTCGGCGCTCTCACGCAGACGCGAGAACAGATCGCGCTCGGTCGACAGGCTAAGCTTGACGCGCCATGTCCAGGCCACGCATTTGCGAATCAGGTCATCGGCTGCCCGGCCCTGGTGGCTCCAGCCCAGATGGATGGCAATTCTTCCTTCAGCCAGGCTGGGCTTGCCCGGCTCAGGCTCCTGAGGCTGCACCAGCTTGGCATCGAGGACTTCCAGGGACCGGCCGCGAAACACGGCCAATGCGCGATGCGAAGGCACTCGCGAGATGGGTTCGTCGTAATCGAAGTAGTCGCGAAACTTGGCGACATCCGGATTGTTTTCATCCTTGCCTGCCACCAATGAGCTGCGCAGCAATCCTTCACTCCATAGCCATTCGCGGATGTTCTGCACCAGTGATGCATCTTCCGCCCACCTCTCCGAGAGAATGTCGCGAACGCCGTCCAGAACAGCGGCAGGCGTAGAGAAATCTGCGCCCGGCTTTCCATCGTCCAGCACCTCAGGTTCGCGGGTGAACGCTGCGGCCTCGGTCATGGGGTCGAGCGTGGGGTCGGCAAACAATTTGTCGGCCAACGGCTCGATACCGAATTCCTTGGCGATCTGACCTTTGGTCCTGCGCTTTTGCTTGAACGGAAGGTAAATGTCTTCCAGCTCTTGCTTGGTCGCTGCCTGGGCAATGGAGAGCCGCAGCGCGTCGGTGAGCTTGCCTTGTTCGTCAATCGTCTTGAGAACGGTTTCCCTGCGGTCCTGCAACTCGCGCAGATAGCCCAACCTGTATTCAAGCTCGCGCAGCTGTGTGTCGTCCAAGCCTCCCGTGACCTCTTTGCGATAACGGGCAATGAAAGGGACAGTGGCTCCGCCATCGAGCAGTTCGATGGCAGCTTTGACTTGTTGAGGCTGGATGCGGATTTCTTGCGCCAGTTGCGCGATGATGTCTTGCATGGGGGGCTTCATGCCGTGTGGACCGGTACGCTGGAGCGAACCTTCCCGTCGAACGGCCGACAAAAGTTTTCGTTGATCAATGGCGGGCAAGTTTGCCACAGCCACACGTCCTGTTTCAGCGAGACAATGTGCTATTGCAACAATTGGTCGGGCGATGGCGACATGTAATGGCCCGCCCTGGTGAGCACGACAGGCATGGTGAATGTGATCTTTGTCCCTTTTCCCGGGTGTGATCGCACTTCCAGCACACCGCCCGTACCCGCTGCTCGCCTGCGCATTCCTGTCAGGCCTTTGCCCATGGCGGGGGCGGACACCTGCCCCAAGTCAAACCCGACCCCGTCATCCCTGATTTCCAACACCAAGGCTCGCTGGGATTCGTCCAAGTGACAGGACAACCAAACCATGGTCGCTTTGGAGTGCCGCATGACGTTGGATATCGATTCCTGCGCGATGCGCAACACCTGGCGGCCCATCTCCCCGCCAACGTGCTCCAGTGGGCCGTCAAAATCCACGTCCCACACCAGCCGAATACCGAGCTGATCGAGCGAATGCTGCACCCGGTATCGCAAGCGGCCCAGGGCATCAATCACGCATTCGTCGCTGTCGTCGATGGCATCGACCAGAATTTTCACGTCCAGCAGGCACTGCTCGAGTGACGAAGCCAATGCGCGCTGACTTGCATCTTCCCTGCTCAAGCCCGAGATGATGGAAACCAACTGTGAGCCCACGCCGTCATGGAGCTCTTGAGCGATCCGGCGTCGTTCCCGCGTGGTGGCCATCAGGTAGCCGGGCGCCTCCTGTGGCGTCGAGTATGGAGTGAGGGCCGAGTTGGCAAACTCTCGACCCAATCGGGAGTGGTCGTCAATCCCCTCGTCACTTTGACCGGAGACCTGGATTCGCCCGGAAGCGGCCAGCCACATCAGAACAACGTAGCCAGCAAAAAGGTGATGGTGAAAACGGATCAGCACGAGGCCTTTCTGAGCGCTCGCAAGATCCGAGGTGCCCACCACGAATGCGATGAACGCGCCCACCAGAATCAGCCATCGGGCTCCGTCCTGGCCTGCCAGAACACCTTGCCCCAAGCGCAGATAGAACGCCGAAGTCACAAAGACATTGACCACCTTCCAGGCAAGGTAGGCGAGGTCAGTGTGGCTCTCGCCCAGCAGGCCCCAGCTCACCAGTGCAATGCACACGACTTGCTGCAATGCCCAGACGGCTCTGCCGGGAAACGACAGGCTGGTCAGAGAGGACACCAACTGGTATGACACGGCGGCAATGGCCAATTGGTAGCAGACATGGGTGACCCAAACCCACGCGATTGACTGGTCCAGCACGTTGAAATGCGCCCAGGTACTCAGACCTGTGAGAACCAACCAGATCGTCAAAGTAAAGAAGAATGCAATGTCCTGACGCCTGCGATCCGCTCGCCCCGTCCGCATGCCAAGCGCCAACGAAGCCACCGCGATGGCACTGGTGGCTGCAAATGCCAGCAACCAGCCAACATTGCGCCCCAAGTGCAAACCAAGCGATTGCTCGACCACGGGGTCGCCTCCTCCGATCCTTAGCAAGGCCAGCAAAGCCAACCCGACCAGCAGGATTCCCCAGCCCCAACGCAGAGGCTTACCCCTCTCAAGCACGGCTGCCGGGCCTTGGCGCAATATTGCCCATCCGCTTTTCATCTCAACCATCCCGGCGCAACCAGCGCGATTGTTGCAATGCGCGTGCGAATGCGTTCGACTCTGGCGAGCTGCTTATCTGGCCTCACAACAAGCCTTGATCGGCCGCCCTCGTCACGGCCTGGGCACGCGTCTTCACCTGTAACTTGCGGTAGATGTTACGAACATGCGTGTTGACAGTTTGCGCACTGATGGAGAGACGTTCGGCAATCTCTGCACTGGTGTAGCCCGCTGCCACCATCTTCAGAATCTCACGCTCTCGATCCGACAGGCGTTCGCGATTGGTTGGCTGAGGTGCCGTCACGCCGCGCATGTCCAGTCTCTGAAGGAGCCGACGCGCGAGATTGGGGGTGATGGAAGCTCCGCCATTGACCACTTGCAAGACAGCCTGAGGAAAGCTGCCAAACCAAGAATTTTTTACCAGATAGCCAGTGGCGCCCAGCGCAAAGGCCTGCAGCGCGTGCGCCTCATCTTCTATGGCAGATATCACCACCGATTCAGCGTTTGGTTGCTTGGCTTTAAGCAAGTAAATCAGATCAAAGCCAGTGCCATCACCCAGGTTGAGATCGACCAGCATCACATCCAACTCGTGCTGTGCAATCTTTCGCTTGGCCTCTTTGACACTGCCCGCCTGGGTCACGAGATCAAGCCGCAAATCAGACAGCAACTCACGCGAAATCACCTGCCGCATGTGTGGATCGTCGTCGACCAGCATGACGCGCACCGGCGCATCCGTCTGCCCCACCATGAACTCTGGCCAAACCGAAGCGGAAAAGTCAGTGTTGAAGCGGCTATCAGGGAATCCAAACGCTGCAGCACTTTCCGAGCCGGGCGAAAGGATGTCGCTGTTCTCAGATTTCTTGTCCTTCATGTCTTGAACCTTGTTACGTCTCCAGCTGTTTTGTCTCGTTCGATTGCAAGTTGTCTGAAACACCCATCGCAGTTGCGAGTACTTTAGATTTATTTTTGAAACGCATTTCGAGAATAAATGCACGTCCCATGGGGAAATTGGAAACCCAAAAGCGAGAAATTCCACATTTCACTCTTTTTGTTTCGTTTGCAACGTTCCGACACATTTAATTTCGAACTGCGGTTTTGCTACGACTTGCACAGCAGACGGATCAGTGCAAATGAGCGTCAAGTGCTCTCGGAGGCGTACACGCCACCAAGTGAAATCGTAAGAATGAAGTACGCACTACAAGCCATTGGCCAGAAAAACGTACTACGTGAAACTTCATTCCAGACGAGGCGTAACGAGCACGCTCACTGCCAAGTCGAACACGCGACGACCCAGGGACCACTCAGGGCGTCGAAACAACTGGACCAACTTCTTGAGGAAATTCATCATGAAAAAGCTTGCTTTCATTGCACTCGCAGCCATTGCTTCCAGCGCATTCGCCACTGGTGGTGGTCACGGTCACGGTGGCCAACCAACCGGCCCTGTGATCAGCAGCCCATCGCTGCAAGCCACAGTGCTGGTTGACACCGCCGTGATCAACGCCGCTTCGGACAAGGCCACCGCTCAGCAAAACCTGGCCACCAACGCCGGCAACATCAAGGTCGGCGGCGAACAGGTGCAGTTGGTCGGTGCCAAGGGATCGCTGATCCTGAACGGCGCAACCGACTACGCAGTCGCCAGCCAGAACATTGCTTCCAACGTCGGCGACGTGAAAATCGAAGCATCCAGCATGCAAATCGCGCTGATGAAGGGTTCTGCCGTGGTGAACCTGGCCAAGGGCCACGCCAAAGCTGTGCAGAACATCTCCACGAACACCAGCTGCGTGACCTGCAAGTAAGCACTGGCTGTGTAAGTGAGCGAGGCAACCCATCCAAACCGGAGCTCGTTGCCTCGCTCCAAGCCTGAATAGCCCACTGCTCCGGTATCTGTTCCAAGAGGCCCCATCATGAAAGCCGCCACAACCTCCAACCTTCTGATGGCCGCAGTACTGACTTCCTGCTCCCTGTCTCACGCCCAGAACGCGCCTGGCGAAGATCCACTGGCTTTGAGCAACCAAGTCTCGTACAACATGATGCCTCTGAACAATCAGCGCCAATCGGGCAACATGGACCAGAGCTCTGAAATCCCCTCCTGGTTGCGAGCCAAGATCTCCCGCTACCAGGCAAAAGCGTTTGCCGCAAAGACCGATGACATCGCTACGGACGCCGATGTCACCACCACAGAAATAACGAACGGCGCACGAAAGACCTGCATTCAGGAGGTCGGCACCAGCACCCAGGCCGCCTCGATTGGCAGCGGACAGGGTTTCAACCGCTACGGGCCCAAGCCTGACGAGCAGGTCGTCGTCCTCCGAGGCGATCTGGTCAATATCTGCAACTGACCTCGGGCTCCAGCCCCAACAGAACACTAGACGCATCTGGGCCGCTGGACAGATGCACAGGATAGGTACGCCAAAATGAAACCGCTCACACACGCTCCGACGCCTGCTCCCAAATGGTTCCTCCGTTGGCGCCTACCCGCCCTTTTGGGTGCGGTGATCCTTGCCGGCTGTACAACCCCCATGGATCCGAGAAAGGACGCAGAGTATCAAGGCTACGCGTCGACGACCGACCGCCCGGTCGTCCGCCCTGTTCGCTCTATTTCCAGCTTCTCGGATTCGCTGATGTGCATGGACCGTATGTTCCGGGACGCCAACATCACCACCACGCTGCTGACCAGCAAGCAGATTCCCGACTACTCCGCCAAGGTACCGGTAGCGACCAAGGAGATGATCATCACTGCGATTTCGCAGATGTCTCGTGTGAGCAATGCATTTCGCTATGTCGACTACGAAGTGGACATTGCCCGTCAGGACACGGTGCAGAACCTGACAACGATTCTCCTGAACAACAACCAGGTCCAGTTGCAGAGGCCGTCACTCTACATTTCTGGAGCCGTGTCGTTTGTGGATCAGAATGTCATCAACAACCGCAACGACATTGGCACGTCAGCATCCCGTCTCGAGACCGGCTTCAGCGCGAACAAGAACGCGACCTTGATTGGCCTGGAACTCCATCTGGGCGATTTCAGAACCCGCACACTCATCCCCGGCATCGACTCTGCCAATGAAGTGGCGATAGGCAACGGAGGTCAGGGCATGGACCTTGCCGGCCGAATCGGTGACTACGGCTGGCAGCTCAGTGTTGGCCGCGACTATACGCAAGGCTCGGGAGCAGCAGTGCGCACGCTGGTCGAGCTCGCCATGATCGAGCTGCTGGGCAAGTGGGCCAAAGTACCCTATTGGCAGTGCCTGACACTTGAGCAAAGCCACCCCAGCTTCCAGCGCCAGCTTCGCGACTGGTTTGATGAAGGCGACATTGGTGTGCGCCAAGGCCTCGTTCGACGGTCGCTCATCGCAAAGGGCTACCTGCCTCCGAGCGCAGCTGAGATGCCAGTCAACACCATCGAGTTTCGTCGTGCCCTGGGACAGTTTCAGGCAGACTCTGGCATGGTGGTCAACGGCGTCGTCGATTTCACCACCTACGAACGAGCCCTCCGTGATTTTGTCGCACTGGACGCCACTGGCAATCTGACTCGCTATGGCTGGATGAGCAAAAATCCTCAACCCGTCCAGCCAGGTTCGCTCCCTGGCGACCCAGTGGCCAGCTCAGGAAAGGCGTACGGCATGCTTGAGCCTCCAAGGTCAATTGACCTGCAGGTCGAAAACGTCCTGCTGGGAAGATCGGAGTTTCAGGTCGGAGAACAAGTCTTCCTCTCCAGCACGGTCTCGCGCACATCGCATTTGGCCTGCTACCTGTCCGATTCGTCCGGAAACGTGATGCGACTTCTGCCCAACGCGGTCACGACTCAGACCGTGGCCCTGGCCAATCACGCGGTACGCATTCCCGATTGGATGAGTCCCAACCCCGGGTTCGTGCTGACCACAACAGCGCCAGGAACCGAGGCAGTCATGTGCATGGCCACGGACGACGATGTCATCGACAAACTGCCCCCGTCACTGCAAGGTCCAGGCTTGCGCCCCTTGGCAGACTTCAACAGTCTGGAAGACGTGGCAACCGCATACTCCATGGCTCTGGGCGACAAGGGCTACACACGACAAAAGGTGGAGTGGACGGTCGCACCCAAGTCAAAATCGGGCCGCTGATCGAGGACGGCGGGCCAGCAGAGGCAGCGCCTGAATGGCCACTGCTCTTCGAAGCCAGTCCTCACTGATTGCCGCCTATTTCCTTTGAGAACGCAATGCGCCACGCCACTCTTTGCCCGCTCCCGCTGAAAGCCATCCTCATAGCGATGGCACTGGGCATGAGCAGCGTGGCCGCATCTGCCGCGCCCACGCTCACGCCGCCCGAACCGATCGAATCGAGCCCGCTCTCAAGCTCGGACGCCTTCGACCTCGCCCCGGTCGAGGAGCCAGACCTGGCTGAAGGCGGCCTGGACGGCATTGGAGAGGACACTCGCAGCATTGACCGGCTGCGAGACGTGGCACTCAAAGCCTCCAAGACGTCCAGCAAGACGGTCCGCAGGCGCTCGGCCATTGCATCCCGCACCCTGGGCTTGATCTACCTGCATGGTGCGGGTGCGACCCGTGATGCGGGCGAGGCGCAACAGTGGTTCAGCCGATCTGTCAGCCTGGGCGATTCCCGCGCCGCAGCAGGCATGGCCTGGTGCGCTATCGAGGGGTGTGCTGATCAACCCAACCCGGCAGAAGCCAAGCCGTGGATCGACCGCTTGGCTCGTGTTGATGCAGCCCGGGCGCGCTACCTGCTGTGGCTGATGAAGGACCGACTCCAACCCCTGGAGGTGGCGAGGCCAGGTGTTCCGCACGCCGAAACGATTCACGACCGTGAGCTTCTCGAGCGCTCGGCCAAAGGCGGAAGCTTGCATGCAGGCATTGAGCTTGGGCTGGCGCTGGTGGCCATCGACCAGGCTGAAGGAGCCCTCAAGTGGTTCGAACGGTTTGCTCGCCAATCGGACGTTGCGGCGAGCAATGCGCGACAGCTCAGCGCACGCCTGAAGCGTCCTGTCGCAAATGCTGCAAAGGTAAGGCCCACGGACAAGTCGCCGAAAGTTGCCGCCGAAAGCAGTCGAGCAGCCCTGCTGTATGCACAGGCGCAGCGCTACCATCGAGGGGAAGGAGTGCCGGCCAACTACACAGAGGCCTTGCGCCTGTATCAGGAGGCGGAAGCCCAGGGCAGCAGCCAAGCGAAGAAGATGCTGGAACTGATCTACGCCCGCACGCTTCCCACCGGAATGGTCGATCTCGCCTGGATGCGCCAGTTGGCCTGGGCCGATGTTTCAGGTCCAGTGCCTACCCCAGGCAATGCAGCTGGCGTTCAACAACTCCGCAGGGAGCTCACGCCACTGGTGGACATGCTCCCAAAGTTCTGGCGAGAACAACTGCCGGCACGATAGCCGGCAGTGCTCATGTCATGGCCGCTTCAATCTGCCTCGCGCAACTTTTCGCGCAATGCCACACCCACTTCAGGTCGACCTTCGAACGGATCGGCGGGATTGATGCCTTGCACCAGATTCTCGAAACGCGCCTGAGCGTTACCCAGCGCCTTGGGGTGGCTGTAGATGTAGAACTGGTTGCTCTTCATGGCGTCGAACACCATTTGTGCCACCAGCTCCGCTGTAACCTTGCCAGATGAAACGGCCTTCTCGCTCATGGCCTTGCCAATCAGTTGGCTCCTGGTCGGCTTCAGGTCCGCCAGATCGGCAGGCCTGTTGCGCTCGCTGGCACTGATGCCGGTCGGCACAAAGTAGGGACAGAGCACACTGGCTCCGACCTGGTCGGTCACCAGATTCAGATCGTGGTAGAGGGTTTCAGTCAGGGCCACAACGGCATGCTTGCTCACGTTGTAAACACCCATGTTGGGTGGCGTGAGAATACCCGCCATGCTGGCGGTGTTGACGATGTGCCCTTCGAAAGCCGGATCGGCCTTGGCCGCCTCCAGCATCATCGGGGTGAAATAGTGAACGCCATAGATCACGCCCCAAAGGTTGACTCCGAGCACCCACTCCCAGTCACGAACTTCGTTCTCCCAGATCAGGCCGCCTGAGCCAACACCCGCATTGTTGAACACAAAGTTCGGGGCACCGAATCGCTCCTGCGTGGCCTTGGCCAAGGCTTGCACTTCCGCAGCTTTGGACACGTCGACACGCATGGCCAACACCTGCGCTCCCGCGGCCGTGAGTTCCGCCTCGGCCTTGTCCAGCGCGTCCTGCTGCACATCTGCCAGCACAAGGTTCATCCCCAGCCGGGCACCGATGCGCCCACACTCGAGACCAAAACCTGAACCGGCCCCGGTCAGCACGGCCGTCTTGCCTTTGAATTCATTGATCATCTTTCTTTGTCTCCTCTTCGGTCAGCGGCCGTCGCAACGGCGAACCATTTCCACATGGGGAATGCCGTCTTCGTCGTACTCGGCACTGTCACAAACAAAACCATGCCGGGCATAAAAGTCCTGTAGGTGAGACTGCGCGCCAATGCGGATGTCCTGTTCACCCCAATGCTGGAAAAGGCATTCAATTGACTTTGCCATGAGTGCGTGCCCCAAGCCCGTCCCGCGTGCGACCGGTGCAGTGACCACTCGACCAATACTGGCTTGCGCAAAGCCCACTGACGGCGGGAGCAGCCTGGCGGCAGCCAGCAGCACGGGCTTGCCTTCGCCCTTCGCCCGCCAGCACATCACATGCAGGGCCTTTGGATCTTTGCCATCCACGTCCTGGTAGGCGCAGTTCTGCTCGACCACGAAAACAGCCGAGCGCAATTCAAGCAAGGCGTACAGTGCGTCGGCCGGCAGTTCGTCAAAGGCAACGCATGACCATTGGAGTTCCTGCTGCCCGGTCACGGCTGAGCGGCCCTCAGTACATAACCAACACGCGGAAAGTGGACGTGCACAAGTCCCGCGCGCTGGTCTGTTCGCTCGATGACCAACCGCGTGCGCGTCGCGGCGCGCAGAACACCCTCGGATGTTTCCGCGCCAAAGCTCTCAGCTGCAACCGTGACGCGAGACCCGAGCGCGATGCCGTGGTCGTCCTGAAACACCTCATCTTCAGGGATCGGCAGCGGATCGCTGTTGCGCGCCACTTCTATGGCGTCACTCGAAGACATCGGCGTTGACTGACCATGCCCTACCGCAGCCACCCGGTCCATCCAGGCCAGCACCTCAGGAGTGGCATTAAAGATATCGGCAACAGAAGGACCCGAGGATCGCGTGAACCACAACGGATGATAGACCGCCAAATCGGCCACGCAAGGAATCTCCGTCAATAGAAAGTCCTGATCCAGCATGGAGGCGATCCTGCGCAGGTAGCTGCGGTAGGCGCTCGTGGCGTCTGCTGGCCTCAACTGGACCATATTGGTCCGCATGGCCTTGCGGTCGGAAGCGAACGCCTGGAGCGTCTGCGGAGACTCGGCTGCAAACTTTGCTGCGATCCCTTTGGGTTGCAAGGTGTAGGTGGCCGACGCCCAGAACAGCGTACTGTCAGCCCATTGCGCCAGCACTCTGGCCATACCTTTGTGCAGCAAGGGATAGAGTGATGGCTCCGGCTGCAAGTGTTCCAGCACATCGGCGATGAGGGCCGTGTCGCAGTACACATCGGCGCCAATCTGCAGCAAGGGAGTGCGTCGATAGCCCCCAGTCAGGGCCACGACGTCCGGTTTGGGCATGATCTGAGGAATATCCACGCAGCGCCAATGCAGTTGCTTGAGCCCCATCATGAGCCTCGCCTTCTCAGCGAAAGGCGACATCGGATACTGGTGAAGAATCAGCTCAGACATGCAAGCTCCTTGATGTGTGCTTCAAGCGTACTGCCAAGATACTTCAGCGCATGGCAGCACTGCAACCAATCGCTGGCGCCACGCGGACAGACCAAGGGGCCGTGCTCCTCGTCTTCACCGCGAAGCCAGGAATCAAACCAGCTTGACCAGTTGCTTGCCGAAATTCTTGCCCTTGAGCAAGCCTAGGAAGGCTTCAGGCGCACTGTCGATGCCTTGCGAGACCGTCTCACGCGGTTGGAGCTTGCCCGTGGCAACGAGTTTGCCCAACTCCGTCATGGCCTCGCCCCACACCTCCATGTGTTCGCTGACAATGAAGCCTTGGAGTTTGACCCGATTGATCAGCAACAATGCCGGGTTGGCCATGGCAAGCGGCTCGCCGTTGTAGCCTGCGATCATGCCGCACAAGGCAATGCGGGCAAACGCATTCAATCGCAGCATCACGGCGTCCATGATCATGCCGCCGACATTTTCGAAGTAGCCGTCGATGCCGTTGGGGCAGGCTTCTTTCAATGCCTTTGCCAGACTGTACATGTCTTTGTGTTCGCGATAGTCGATACACGCATCGTATCCAAGATCGTTCACAGCGTAGGCACACTTCTCCGGACCGCCTGCAATGCCGACGACACGGCAACCCCGGGCCTTGGCCAGTGCGGCAAACGCGCTGCCCACTGCTCCGGTGGCCGCGCTGATGACCATGGTCTCGCCCTCCTTAGGCTCGATGATCTTGACCAGGCCATACCAGGCAGTCACGCCAGGCATGCCCACGGCCCCCAGGTAGTACGACAACGGTACGTGTGTGGTGTCGGCCTTTCGCAAGGCGCCGGGCTCATTGGCGTTGACCACGCTGTACTCCTGCCACCCTCCCATACCGACCACCAGATCTCCAACCTGGTACTTGGGATGCTGGGATTCCACCACTTCTCCCACGGTGCCGCCGATCATGACCTCACCCAATGGCTGAGATGCCGCATAGCTCTTGCTTTCGTTCATCCGACCACGCATGTAAGGATCCAGGCTGAGGTAGTGATGACGTACCAGCACCTGCCCCTCGGTCAGTGCGGGTGTTTCAACGCTGACGATTTTGAAGTTGCTGGCAACGGCTTCGCCATCTGGGCGGTTGTCGAGCAGGACTTGGCGATTGGTGGGCATCGGTTGTCTCCAGTGAAATGCTGTTGAAAGTAATTTGGGGGCCTGAGCTGCCGGAAATTTGGTCAGTCTGTCGGCACCGTGGATGCAGCGCCTTCCCGCCCGCTGCCGGGAACGATACGCTTCATGTACTTGAAGGTGCCAGTGGAATGAGCCACCAGGTCACCTGAATCGTCGTACACCTTGGCTTCGGTGAAGGCAAGCGACGCGGTGCGCTTGAGCACGCTGCCTTTGGCCAGCAGAGGTCCGATGCCGCCTTTGATGAAGCTGGTCTTCATCTCGATGGTCACGACTCCTCGAGGGTCGTCGTTGGCTCGCGCCGCGTGGGCCATGGCCACGTCCATCAGGGTCATGATGGCGCCACCATGTACAACCCCAAACGAATTGTCATGCTCCAGCCTCGGGGAGAAACGAATCTCTGCCTCGCTGTTGTCGACCTTCAGCAGTTCGAAACCCAGGAGCTCGACAAAGGGAATATGGACTGCAAAATTCATGCGTTGATGGCTTGACGGTGGTGACGCTTCCGTCAGTGTAGAGGGATGGGAATCAGCCGCCTGCTATGGCGGAAACACCCCCATCGATCGCAATGTATTGGCCGGTCATGTGCTTTCCCGCATCAGAGGCGAACAGCAACGTGATGCCCTTGAGGTCTTCATCGTCCCCCAGGCGATGCAGCGGCGCGTGTGCCTTGAGCTTGTCTTCACCCAGGTATTCCAGCGTGCCTTTGGTCATCTTGCTGGGGAAAAACCCCGGGCACACAGCGTTCACCCGAATGCCGTAGTGACCCCATTCGCAAGCCAGAGCACGAGTGAAGTTGATCACTGCTCCTTTGGAGGTGTTGTAGGCGATGGTCTTCATGGCCGGCGGGTTGCCGCCCAGGCCAGCGATGGACGCCGTGTTGATGATGCTGCCCGCACGTCGGGGAATCATGCTGGCCTTCGCTACCAACTGGCTGAGCACAAAGTAGCTGCGAACGTTGAGGTTCATGACCTTGTCCCAGGCCTCCAATGGGTGGTCTTCTGCTGGAGCCCCCCATGTCGCTCCTGCGTTGTTCACCAGAATGTCGATGTCGCCCATTCGCTCGGAGGTTTCCCTCACCAGGCGCTGCATGTCATCGGAGTTCTGCCCATCAGCCGCCACCCATCGGGCATCGATGTTCGCCGCCTGCAGTTCAGCCGTGGCCTGCTCCAGGTCATCAGCCTTGCGCGAGCTGATCATCACCCGCGCGCCCGCTTCACCCAACGCATGGGCCATTTGCAGGCCCAGCCCTCGGGAGCCGCCAGTGATCAGGGCTGTCTTGCCTTTGAGATCAAAGAGTTGGTGAACAGTGCGGTTCATGTGGCGGTCTCCTTCGGTAAATGATCAGACAAGCTTCAGGCTCTTTGCGCAGAACAAACAGTGTCGTGCAGGCAGTCGACACAGTCAGTCACCATGGCAACCGGCTGCGGACCACCGACCTCAGAAAGCGTCCTCAGGCAAATCCGCGCAAGTCTGGTCTCGTGAGCTGACCACCCTCAACCATGCGCCAATTTTGGGCAGCTCGTAATGGAAGAAGTACTGCGCTGCGGCCAGGCGACCCTTCTGCGCCATATTGGCTGCGTTGCCCTGGTCGGCCAGTGCCACGTCAAGCCATATCCAGGCGAGTACGGTATGGCCAAACGCCTGCATGTACGGCACTGCGTTGGCCAACGCTTCGCCCGGCACGCCCGTCGCCCATGCTGCCTTGGTGGCAGCACCCACGTCTTGCAGCGCCTTGCCGAGCGCATTGGCGTGCGCTGCCAACGACGGCACCTGGATGGCACGCTCAATGGTGGCGTTGATTCGGCCGGCCAGCAGCGCCAGCCCTTTGCCCTGCTCCATCAGGACTTTGCGGCCCAGCAAATCCATGGCCTGAATACCGTGTGTGCCTTCGTGGATCATGTTCAGCCGGTTGTCGCGCCAGTATTGTTCCACAGGAAAGTCGCGCGTGTAGCCGTAGCCGCCATGGATCTGGATGGCCAGGCTGTTCGCTTCCAGACACCATTCGCTGGGCCAGCTTTTGACGATGGGTGTCAGCACTTCCAGGAGGAGCCGCGCTTCATTCGCTGCATCGGCTTCGGCCGTGTGATGCTCATCAACGAGGCGAGCGCAGTACAGGCCCAGCGCCAGTGCGCCTTCGCAATAGCTTTTCTGGGCCAGCAACATGCGTTTCACATCGGCATGCTCGATGATGCGCACCTGCGGAGCAGCAGCATCTTTCATGATCTTGCTCCCCCCCGCAGCGGCCGAGGCCGCTTCCCCCCCTCTGGGGGCGGTACCCGTTGGGGGCGGCCCGGCACGGGTACCCTTGTCCATCGGCCGGCCTTGCGGACGGTTCCTGGCGTAGTCCAGGCTGGCGTGATAGCCGGCCATGCCCAGCATGGTGGCCGCCAGACCCACGCCAATACGGGCTTCATTCATCATGTGGAACATGCACTTGAGGCCTTCGCCCGGCTGGCCCACGAGATACCCCACGGCGCCACTGCCTCCGCGGACCGGGTACTTGCCTTCGCCGAAATTCAGCAAAGTGTTGGTGGTGCCGCGCCAGCCACATTTGTGGTTCAGGCCAGCCAGAGCCACGTCGTTGCGCTCGCCGGTGAGATTGCCATCGGCGTCGACCAGCTTCTTGGGCACGATGAACAGCGAGATTCCGCGCACACCCGGCACCAGCTTGCCGTTCTCGTCCGGGATCTTGGCCAGCACCAGGTGAATGATGTTCTCCGTCAGCTCGTGTTCGCCAGCAGAGATCCACATCTTGTTGCCCTTGAGGCGAAACCTCGGCCCCAACGGATCATCGGCGTGGTGTTCGCCGTCAGGCGTGGCGCGCGTGGCCACATCGCTCAAGGAAGAACCCGCCTGTGGCTCGGACAAACACATGGTGCCCGACCAGCGACCGGAAAACTCTGTCAGCGCAAACACCTGCTTCTGTTTTTCTGTGCCATGCGCCATGAGCAAATTGGCATTGCCCACCGTCAACATGCCACCGCCGATGCTCACGGAAGCCATCGCAAAGAATGCATTGGCCGCCGCCTCTACCGTGTAGGGCAGTTGCATGCCGTCAATGTCGTAGTCTTGCGCAGCACTGAGCATGCCGGATTCGGCATACGCATCCCATGCATCCTTGGTGGCCTGCGGCAGGATGACCTTCTCGCCGTCGAACTGAGGCTCTTCGACGTCCACCAGACGGTTGAACGGCGCGTACTTCTCGCGCGCAATGCGCTCGCAAGTGTCCAGCACCGCATCAAAGGTTTCACGCGAGTGGTCGGCAAAGCGCTCGCGACCTGACAAGCTCTCGGCTTTGAGCCAGTCGTAAAGCAGAAAGTCAACAGTGGGTCGCAGGCTCATGAAAGTCATCCACCAAGAAAAGACAAACTGAAAAGAACACGACGCCCTCGCTTTACCGGAGCGCGTGTCTGATTCGAGGATGCCGTGGATCCGGCTACGCCGGTCCACTGGCATCGCCCCCTTTCAGGGGGGAGACGCGAAGCGTCGCAGGGGGTAGCCCAGCTGCGGGTTACAACACTTCGAAGACTCCAGCAGCTCCCATGCCACCACCAATGCACATGGTCACGCACACGCGCTTGGCGCCGCGACGCTTGCCTTCGATGAGGGCGTGGCCGGTCAGGCGTTGGCCGGAGACTCCATAGGGGTGCCCCAGAGCAATAGCGCCACCGTTGACGTTGAGGCGGTCGGCCGGAATGCCCAGCTTGTCGCGGCAGTACATCACCTGTACGGCGAAAGCTTCGTTCAGCTCCCACAGGTCGATGTCGTCCACCTTCAAGCCCAGCTTGTTCAACACCTTGGGCACGGCAAACACGGGGCCAATGCCCATTTCATCTGGCTCGCAACCAGCGACGGCGAAGCCGAGGAAGCGGCCCAGCGGCTTGAGGCCATGCTTGCTGGCGTACTCTTCGCTCACCACCACGCAAGCGCCCGCGCCGTCGGAGAACTGGCTGGCGTTACCGGCAGAGACCACACCACCAGGCATCGCCGAGCGAATGCCGGCAATGCCTTCCTTGGTGGTGCCTTCGCGCAGGCCTTCGTCCTTGCTCACAGTCACTTCCCTGGTGATCAGGCCCAGGGTCTTGTCGGCAATGCCGGCCGTTACCGTGATGGGCGCGATCTCGTCATCGAACTTGCCGGCAGCCTGTGCGGCGCAGGCCTTTTGCTGGCTCGCTGCGCCGTATTCGTCCATGGCGTCACGACCGATGTTGTAGCGCTGGGCTACCTGCTCAGCGGTCTGCAGCATCGACCAGTAGATCTCGGGCTTTTTCTTCTGCAGCATGGGATCGAAGATCATGTGCATGTTCATCTCCTGCTGAACGCAGGAAATGCTCTCGACGCCACCGGCAATATACACGTCGCCTTCGCCAGCAATCACGCGCTGAGCTGCCAATGCAATCGTTTGCAGGCCGGAGGAGCAGAATCGGTTGACCGTCATGCCGGAGACACTGACCGGGCAATCAGCGGCGAGCGCGATCTGACGCGCGATGTTCATGCCGGTGGCACCTTCAGGGTTGGCACAACCCATGATGACATCCTCCACCGCACCTGCGTCGATGCCGGCACGCTCGATGGCGGCACGCACGACGTGCCCTCCCAGCGTTGCGCCATGGGTCATGTTGAAAGAACCCTTCCAGCTCTTGGCCAGCGGGGTACGTGCGGTGGAAACAATAACAGCGTTGCTCATGATGTGGGTGTCCTGATAATCCTTGAAATGGATGTACGCCTGGGCCGCAACTTCAGCGAAGGGAAGTTGACGCGGGCGCCCGAAGATCCGGCTTGGCCGGTCCAATGGGCGCGGCCCCTCTCAGAGGGGAAGACGCGAAGCGGCGCAGGGGGGTGCTCATGTTCAAAATGTCTTGCCTTCGTCGGCCAGACGCTGGAGCAAGGGGGCTGGCTCCCAGAATGCGGCGTCGTCCAACGGATTCTGAGCGAAACGCTTCATGGCTTGGACCACGTTGAACAAGCCCACTTCGTTCGCGTAATTCATCGGGCCACCCCGGTGCACTGGGAAGCCATAGCCAAAGATGTAGACCACATCGATGTCACTGGCCTTGTTGGCAATGCCCTCTTCCAGAATGCGCGCGGCTTCGTTGACCAGCGCGAACACCAGACGCTGCACGATTTCCTGGTCGGAGATCTTGCGTGGCGTGATGCCCAGGGACTTGCGGTGTTCCTCGATCATCTGGATGACTTCAGCATTCGGGATCGGCTTGCGCTGGCCCGGCTTGTAGTCGTACCAGCCGCCACCGGTCTTCTGACCGAATCGGCCCTTCTCACACAGCAGATCAGCTGTCTTGCTGTACTTCATGTCCGGCGTTTCTACCGCGCGGCGCTTGCGAATGGCCCAGCCAATGTCGTTGCCAGCCAGGTCACCCATGCGGAATGGGCCCATGGCAAAGCCGAACTTCTCGATCGCCTTGTCCACTTGCTCGGGCGTACAGCCTTCGTCCAGCAGGAAGCCTCCCTGGCGGCCATACTGCTCGACCATACGGTTGCCAATGAAGCCGTCACATACGCCCGAGACTACCGCCACTTTGCGGATCTTCTTGGCCACGGTCATCACGGTAGCCATGACGTCCTTGCCGGTCTTGTCGCCACGCACGACTTCCAGCAGCTTCATCACGTTGGCGGGGCTGAAGAAGTGCAAGCCGACCACGTCTTCCGGACGCTTGGTGAAAGCGGCAATCTTGTTCAGGTCCAGCGTGGAGGTGTTGGACGCCAGAATGGCGCCGGGCTTCATGACCTCGTCCAGCTTCTTGAACACCGCCTCTTTGACGCCCAGGTCTTCAAACACCGCCTCGATAACGAGGTCAGCATCTTTCAGATCATCGTAGTTCAGCGTGGGCGTGAGCAGGGACATGTAGCCGTCGTACTTCTCCTGCTTGAGCTTGCCCTTCTTCACGCGGGCCTCGTAGTTGCCGCGAATGATGGAAAGGCCACGGTCCAGTGCTTCCTGCTTGGTCTCCAGAATGGTGACGGGGATGCCGGCTTGCAGGAAGTTCATGGAGATGCCACCTCCCATGGTGCCGGCACCAATGACGGCGACGGACTTGATTTCGCGCTGCGGCGTGTCGGACGGTACGTCAGGAATCTTGGAGGCCGCACGCTCGGCCATGAACAGGTGACGCAGTGCGCGGCTTTCCGCCGTGAGCATCAGGTTCTTGAAGATCTCCAGCTCATTGGCCATGCCGGCGTCGAACTTCATCTTGGTACCGGCTTCAACTGCGTCTACGCACTTGGCCGGTGCCGGGAAGTTCTTGGCCATGCCCTTGACCATATTGCGGGCGAACTGGAAGTAGGCGTCGCCCTTGGGGTGCTTGTTGGGCAGGTTGCGCACCAAGGGCAGTGCTTCGCCGCCAGCGTGCTTGGCACCCACTTCTTTGGCGAACTTCAGCGCTTCCTCGGCCAGTGTCTCGACCGATGCCGCCAACTTGTCGAACAGCTTTTGACCAGGGATGCTGGCGAGCAGCTCGCTCTTTACCGGCTCACCAGAGACGATCATGTTCAATGCAGGCTCCACACCAATGACGCGTGGCAAGCGCTGCGTACCACCGGCGCCGGGAATCAAACCGATCTTCACTTCCGGCAAGGCGACATTGCAACCCGGTGCGGCCACACGGTAATGACAACCCAAGGCCAACTCCAGGCCACCACCCATGCAGACCGAATGCACGGCAGCCACGATCGGCTTGTCGAAGGCTTCCAGTGCCAGAATCACGCTGAGCAGGTTGGGTTCCGCTGTGGCTTGCGGCGTGTCGAACTCCTTGATGTCCGCGCCACCGGAGAATGCCTTGCCAGCGCCGGTGATGACCACGGCTTTGACGTCGTCGTCTTTGCCCGCCTGTTCCAGGCCATCCACAATGCCGCGGCGGGTGGAATAGCCCAGGCCGTTGACCGGCGGGTTCGTCATGGTGATCACTGCCACGTCGCCGTGGACCTTGTACTCAGCGGTCATGAAGTCTCCTCGACTTGAATAAATGAAATGGGCACGGCGCTCTGAACGTGCGCCGTGCCCGAAAAGAACGATCGTTCGATTTTATGGACTTTGTGCGCTGCCGCAAGCGCTATCTGTCACCTTCAGGTCAGACTTCAAGCCATTCCTTGCGGATTCCAGGGTTATCCCTGAGTTCATCGGTGGACCCTTCGAACACGATGCTGCCGTGCCCCATCACGAGCACCCGATCAGAGATGTTCAAAGCGATGGTGAGCTTCTGCTCAATCAGCAACACGGAAACGCCTCGCGCCTTGAGCTTCTGCAGGTACTCGCCCACCAGCTCGACGATCTTGGGCGCCAGCCCTTCGGTCGGTTCATCAATGATGATGAGATCCGGGTCACCCATCAGGGTCCGGCAAAGCGTCAACATCTGCTGCTCACCGCCCGAGAGCACGCCGGCTTCAGTGTGTTCCCTTTCCTTGAGGCGTGGAAACATGGCGTACATGTCATCGAAGGACCAGCGAGCGTTCCTGGCGCCACTCTTCTGGCCCAGCAAGAGGTTTTGATGGACTGTGAGCTTGGGAAAGATATCGCGGTTCTCGGGCACGTAGCCCAACCCCAGGTGCGCCACGTCGAACGGTTTCTTGCCCGTGATCCGCTCCCCCTGCCATTCCACCTGCCCTTCGCACTCGACCAGCCCCATGATTGCCTTGGCCGTCGTGGAACGCCCAGAGCCGTTGCGTCCGAGCAGCGACACGATTTCGCCCTTGCCCACTTCGAAATGGACACCGTGAAGCACGTGGCTCTTGCCGTAGTAGGCGTGAAGATCCTTGACTTTCAACATTGCTCAGTGCTCCCCATTCAGTGACCATCGGCCTGTTGATCGGCCAACACGGAGCCCAGGTAGGCCTCCTGCACCCGAGGATTGGCTCGCACCTCCTCAGGCGTATCAAACGCCAACACTTCCCCGTAGACCACCACGGCAATCTTGTCCGCCAGGCCAAACACCACGCCCATATCGTGCTCGACCGTCAGCAAAGTCTTGCCCACGGTGACTTCACGAATCAGCTCGATGAATCGAGATGTTTCACTCTTGCTCATACCAGCGGTGGGTTCATCGAGCAGCACCACTTCGGCGCCGCCGGCGATGGTGATGCCAATTTCCAGAGCCCGCTGTTCGGCATAGGTCAGATTCATGGCGAGCGTGTCGCGCTTCTTGTCCAGATGGATCATGTGCAGCAGCTCTTCGGCACGCTCATTTGCATCGTCCAGGTCTGCCAGAAAGCGAAACAGTGTGTAGCGATAGCCGAGGCTCCACAGCACGCTGCAACGCAAATTCTCGAACACGCTGAGCTTAGGGAAGATATTGGTGATCTGAAAACTCCGCGAGAGCCCCAATCGGTTGATCTCATAGGGCTTCTTGCCATTGATGCGCTGTCCTTTGAGCAGCACATCCCCGCTGGTGGGCTCAAAGCGTCCGGAAATCAGGTTGAACAAGGTTGACTTGCCCGCGCCATTGGGGCCAATGATGGCCACCCGCTCGCCAGGGCGAACGGCCAGGTTCACGCCACAAATGATCTCTGTCTTGCCGAAGCTCTTGCGCAGGTCACGCAATTCAAGGGCATACCCGCCCGCTGCGATGTGGCTCATGCTCTGTTCAAGAGGTCGATTGGACACTTCTGTCGACTCCATCGTGCTCATTGCGTCTCCCGCCGCTTGATTTCCATTTCGATGTCGGTCTGAATCGAAGACCAATGCTTGAGAAACTGTCGCCGGGTCAACTCGAAAATCACGATACCCGTCACCATGACAAATGCGGCACCGAACCAGCTCCCAATGCCATCGACGTTCAGATCGACGCCCATGTAAGTCACAACAGGCCCTAAAGCGGCATTGAGCTTCTGGTGGTAAACCATCTCAACCATGGCCCCGGCGCCGAACAGCGCCACCAGACCGGTTCCCGCCAATCCAAGGTAGGCGGTCCAGAGTTCTCGCAAACGACCAAACTTGGCTACTCGCAGATTCATCATGATCAGGCTGGCAACGCCACCTGGCGCATACATGACCATGAACAGAAACGCCAGGCCCAGATAGAGAAGCCACGCCTTGGTGAACTCTGACAACAGAACCAGGGCCAGCACCATCAAAATGGCGCCAATGATCGGGCCAAAGAAGAACGTGGCCCCGCCCAGGAAGGTGAACAACAGGTAGCCTCCCGACTGCACAGCGCCCACCACCTCCGAGGTCACGATCTCGAAATTGAGTGCGGCCAGGCCGCCACCAATGCCGGCAAAGAAGCCTGCCAGAACAAACGACAGGTAGCGCACCATCTGCGTGTCGTAGCCAATGAATGCGACGCGCTCAGGATTGTCCCGAACCGCGTTGAGCATGCGACCCAGAGGCGTGCGGGTGAAGGCGTACATCAGCGCCGTACAGACAAACGTGTAGGCCGCGATCAGGTAGTAAAGCTGGATTTGCGGGCCGAACGTGATGCCAAACGGACTGGAGCCGGTAACTCGGTCACCGGAGACACCACCCTCACCACCGAAGAACTCGGGAAACATGAGCGACATGGCCCAGACCAGTTCACCGATGCCCATGGTGATCATGGCAAAAGGCGTGGCTGCCTTTTTCGTCGTCACCCAGCCAAGCAGGATGGCAACCCCCATTGACCCAAAACCGCCCACCAGCGGTATCAGACTCACCGGGATGTTCCACTGCCCGTCCGAGACCAGATTGAGTGTGTGAATGGCGAAGAACGCGCCCATGCCGGAGTACACCGCATGACCGAAGCTGAGCATGCCCCCTTGCCCCAGCAACATGTTGTAGCTCAGGCAGATGATGATGAGGATGCCCATCTGGGACAGCATGGTGTGCGAGAGGCTGCTGTCCCACAGCATCGGCGCGAAAGTCAGGATGAGGGCAAAGAGCCCCCAGATGATCCAGCGCCCCACGTTGAGGGGTTTGAATTCGTAATATGCGCGCGAGGAGCCCCCGGCAGACAAAGCCTTGGAAAAAGTGGTGTTCATCTTTTCAGCCCTCACGGGTGCCCAGCAGACCGCGGGGACGGAAAATCAGGATCAATACGAGAAACAGATACGGCAGGATGGGTGCCACCTGACTGACCTTGAGTTTCAGCAAAGCATAGCCAAAGGTCTCTTCGGTGATTGCCACGTTGAGGGACTGCATCAACGTGACCACCGACGAATCGATCGCCACGGCAAAAGTCTGTACAAGCCCTATCAGCAGCGAAGCCAGAAATGCGCCCGACAGGGAGCCCATACCACCAACGACGACCACCACGAAGATAATGGGGCCCACCGCACTTGCCATCCCCGGCTCGGTCACGAAAGCATTGCCCCCGATCACCCCGGCCAGACCCGCCAAGGCGGAGCCTCCGCCAAAGACCAGCATGAAGACACGAGGCACGTTGTGGCCCAAAGTCTCTGCAGTCTCCGGGTGCGTCAACGCCGCCTGAATGACCAACCCTATGCGGGTACGCGTCAACAGAAGCCAGATCGAGACCAGCATCGCAAGCGAGACGGCCATCATGAAGCCACGGTAAGCCGGGAACTGGGTTCCCCAAAGCGTGAAGAGCGGTCCGCTGAGCTCCTCAGGAACGCGATAGTCCACCGAACTCGTGCCCCAGATAAGTTGCACCATTTCCAGAATGATGTAACTCAGACCGAAAGTGATCAGCAGTTCGGGCACATGGCCGAACTTGTGGACACGACGCAAGGCGTACTTCTCGAAAAGAGCGCCCATCAATCCGACGATCAATGGAGAGATCAGAAGGGCGGGCCAGAAGCCAACAACCATCATCAAGCTGTAGGCCAGGTAAGCGCCGACCATATAGAAACTGGCATGGGCGAAGTTGAGAACGCCCATCATGCTGAAAATCAGCGTCAGGCCAGAACTCAGCATGAACAGCAGCAGGCCATAGCTGAGGCCATTGAGCAGCGATATGGTGAAAAATTCCATGTTCGTTTGCCGAAGGCAAATGTCATTCGATCAAGAAATGGGGCCTGCCCTCCATCATCGCAGACAGAGTCAAAGCAGGCCCAATCGAAGATCACCCTGGCGCCGAGCGGCCAACGCCAAGGAGTCCCGCCTCAGGAGGGGCGCTTCATGTTGCAGCTGGTCGGCGTGCTGGCCACATAAGGCTCCATCTGCTTGATGGGCACGAAGTTGTAGCCGGTGTTCTCCACGTTGTACGGCGTCTGCGGAGTCACCTTGGTCCACTTGGTCACGAACATCGACTGTTGCAGCTGGTGGTCCTGCTTGCGCATCGTCACATCACCCGCAAAACTCTTGACTTCCAAGCCTTCCAACGCCGCAGCGACCTTCACCGGATCAGTCGACTTGGCTTTGGCCATGGCCGAACCCAGCAGGTTGATACCGTTGTAAATGGCGTAGGTATAGTAATCGTCGTTGAACTTCTTCTTGAAGTCGTCAGTCATCTTGCCGACTTCACCGCCCATGTTCGAGTGGGCGTACGCTACCACGTAGACTTCAGAATCGCCACCTGCAGCCAGTGCGGTTGGTGTGCCAGTGGTACCCGCGTAGTAGGTGTACATCGGGATCTTCAGACCCGCATCATTGATGGCCTTGACCAGCAACACGAGATCGGCGCCCCAGTTGCCCGTAACGATGGCATCAGCACCTGATTGCTTGATCTTGGCAACGTACGGAGCAAAATCCTTGACCTGACCAATCGGGTGCAGCTCATCACCGACGATCTGGATGTCGGGACGCTTGCGCTTGATGCCGTCTTTGAAGAACTTCGAAACCTGCTGGCCATGCGAGTAGTTCTGACCAATGATGTAGACCTTCTTGACGTCGGCCTGGTCTTTCATGAAAGTGGTGAGCGCCTCCATTTTCATCGACGTGTCGGCGTCCAGACGGAAGTGCCAGTAATCGCACTTGTCATTGGTCAGCGATGGATCCACGGCCGCATAGTTGAGGAACACCACCTCCTTGCCCGGATTGCGCGAGTTGTGTTTGGACACGGCTGCCGAAATGGCCGCTGCTGCACCTGAACCATTGCCCTGAGCCACATAGCGATAGCCCTGATCAATGGCAGCCTTGAGAGAGTTCAGGCTTTCCTGAGGAGACGCTTTGTTGTCAAAGCCTGTCACCTCAAAATTCACACCGGCAGGATTGTTTTTGCCACTCTTCATTTCGGCCGTGTACTGCCAGCTTCTCAGCAAGTTCTGCCCCACGGCGGCGAAGGGACCGGACAACGGGTCGATGAACGCAATTTTCACGGTCTCGCCTTGCTGGGCAAAAGCGCTTGCCATGGACAAGGTGATCGCGGCAACGGCAACAGATTTCAAAGCGAATTTCACGAAATGCCTCCGGTGGTGTTGAAAACCTCAGCGTAACCCTGTGCCCGTGGCAGTCCACACAGGGATTGCCCTAGCTGCTATCGCCAATGCGACTACAAACAGTCGATCAGGCGTTTCGGCAAGGTTCTTTTGGGTGGAAACCCTGTGTGCTCGACGGCCGTCGGGGCGCCCTCAAGTAGGTACTGGAGCCATATCACACTGCACGGGCAAGGTCATTTCGTCAGCGCCGAATTGGCGCACCGGCGCAAACGTGTAGCCCGTTCCCTCGCAGTCGTGTGGGTAGGTCTGGCTCACTGGCATCCAGCGCGAGATGTAAACAGGCCGAATCAGCTGATGATCTGAAGCGCGCATCGTCACCAACCCGTCATGCCCGACGAAGCTGATGCCGTTCATGTAGCGGACCATGGCCGCAACATGGGCACTTCCGGCGGACAGCCACGCCCGCAGCAGCATTCTCATGCCGTCAACACAGGCAAAGGTGACGAAGTCCTCATCGTAGCGACGCTGAAAGCCCTGCTGGAACTCTGCCCATGGGCCTGCATGGCTGGAATGGTAGCCCCCGACCTGAAACACATCCAGGTGAGAACCAGCCCGAGCCAGCGCCCTTGGAGTGCCGTTGAGACTGCCGTAGTAGGTAAACACAGCCAAGGGGTAGCCAATGGTATGCAAGGCGTCGACCAGGCGGCGCAGGTCTGCGCCCCAATTTGCCGTGACCAGCGCGGTCGCGCCAGCGTCGCGTATGTTTTGCGCTTGCTTTTCAAAGCTTCCCAGCACGAAAGGTGCATGCAACTCATCGCCGACAACTTTGAAGCCTGGCCGCATGGATAGCGCCCGCTGAAAGTAGCCCGACACCTGTTGCCCGTGGGCGTAGTTCTGATTGAGAAGATATATCGCTCTGTAAGCGGTGTCGTCCTCCAGAAAGCTGGCCAGCGCATGCACCTTCATGGCGGTATCCGCGTCGACACGGAAGTGCCAGGGACTGCAGTGCGCTCTGGTCAGCGCCGGGTCCATGGAAGCGTAATTGATCAAGACCACCGGGTCGGCAGGGTAGCGGAGGTTGTGCCGGTTGATGGCAGCCACGAGCGCAGCCGTCACGCCCGATCCGTTGCCCTGCAAAATGATGCGAAAGCCCTGGTCGATTGCCACTTTGAGCACTCTGAGGCTCTCTCGCGGAGACCCCTTGTTGTCGAACGGAGCCAAATGCACCTTCAAGCGCGACGCCAGGTCGCCCTCTTTCCCCAACCCCTCGGCAACGTACTGCCAACTGTTGAAGCAATGCTGTCCCACATCGCCCGCTGGTCCAGAAAGCGGGTCGATGAACGCCAGTTTCAGACGCTGAGGTTGGTCGCTCCACCAGCCAGCCTTGGCGGGGAGCACCTGGGCCGCCAGTCCTGCCCCGGCCAAATGGGTCAGGCATTGGCGGCGACTCCAGGTGCGGGTCATGACAGCGGTCAGGCAGTGGGCAGTTTGTAGTCCTTGAGCTGCTCACGCAGTGCCATCTTCTGCATCTTGCCGGTGGCGCCCAGCGGAATGGATTCGACAAACACCACATCGTCGGGAATCTGCCATTTGGCAGTGCGTCCTTCGTAGAACTGGAGCAAATCTTCCCTGCTCACCTCTGCATCAGGCTTCTTGACCACCACCACAATCGGGCGCTCGTCCCACTTGGGGTGTGGCATTCCAACGCAGGCCGCCATGGCCACGGCCGGATGGGCCATCGCGATGTTCTCAATATCGATGGAGCTGATCCACTCTCCGCCCGACTTGATCACGTCTTTGCTGCGGTCGGTGATCTGCATGAAGCCGTCAGCGTCGATAGTGGCGACGTCACCCGTGGGAAACCAACCCAACCCGTTGGCGTCGTATTGCAACGGATCACCGCCCTCACCCTTGAAGTAGCTGGCAATGATCCAGGGGCCACGCACCAGCAAGTCACCATAGGTCTTGCCGTCCCAAGGCAGCTCGTTGCCGGACTCGTCCACGATCTTCATGTCGACGCCGTAGACGGCACGCCCCTGCTTGAGGCGGATTTTGTTCTGCTCTTCTTGCGGCAGACCGGTTTGCGCATTCTTCAGTGTGCAAACCGTGCCCAGCGGTGACATCTCTGTCATGCCCCAGGCATGTAACACGTCCACGTTGTATTGATTGTTGAAGGCTTCGATCATGGCAGGCGGGCAGGCAGAACCACCGATCACTGTGCGATTGAGCGTGCTGAATTTGAGGCCTTGCTGCTGCATGTGACCCAGCAACATCTGCCAGACAGTCGGAACCCCCGCGGCCATGGTCACTTTCTCGGCTTCAATCAGGTCATAGACCGACTTCCCATCCATGGCAGGGCCGGGGAAGACCAGCTTCGCTCCGGTGGCCGCAGCCGAATAGGGAATGCCCCAGGCGTTGACATGGAACATGGGCACCACGGGCAAGATGGCGTCGCGCGCACTGAGGTTCAGGGAGTCCGGCAGAGCACCAGCGTATGCGTGCAACAAGGTTGAGCGGTGCGAGTACACGGCCCCCTTGGGGTTGCCGGTGGTGCCGCTGGTGTAGCACATGCTCGACGCACTGTTCTCGTCAAACTCGGGCCACACGTACTGGTCGGATTGTGCGGACAGTAACGCTTCGTAGCTTTGCAGGTTGGGCAGCTTCCCATCTGCAGGCAACGCCTCGGCATCACACAGCGCAACCCAGTGCTTGACGGTGGGGCAATGGCCTGCCACTGCCTGCACCAGAGGCAAGAAGGTCATGTCAAAGCAAATGACTGAATCACCAGCATGGTTGATGATCCAGGCCAGTTGCTCCGGATGCAGACGTGGATTGAGCGTGTGCAACACATGGCCCGAACCACTCACGCCAAAGTAGAGCTCCAGGTGCCGGTACCCGTTCCATGCGATCGTCCCGACGCGGTCGCCAAAATTGAGTTTGAGGCTGGTCAACGCGTTGGCCACCTGTCGCGAGCGGCGGGCCACCTCGGCCCAGGTGGTGCGGTGGATGTCGCCTTCTACCCGCCTTGAAACGATCTCGCCTTCCCCATGGTGGCGGTCCGCGTGAACGATGAGGCTGGAAATCAGCAGCGGCTGACTTTGCATCTGCCCGAGCATTGGTATCTCCTTATTTTTGCGATCAAGCTTTGAAAATGACTTGGATAAAAAGCGAACAGTCGTTCGCAATGATGCACCAGATTTGTAGCAGATCGGTAGCGGGTTCGCCCGAATGCCCGCGCCGTCATCAAGTGCAAACACTCCCGGTCACAATCTGAACTCTCCCGAGTTTCCCGTTTGGAGGATTGAACACCCATGTCACAGTTCCCGATCCAGAAGACCGAGCAAGAGTGGCGCTCATTGCTGGCGGAAAAAGGCGCAGAACCCGGCGCATTCGAAATCACGCGCCATGCTCATACGGAGCGTCCGTTCACCGGCAAATACGAACAGGTGTGGGCCGATGGCAGCTACCACTGCATCTGCTGCGGCAACCACCTGTTTGATGCTGGTACCAAGTTCGACGCCGGCTGCGGCTGGCCCAGCTTCTGGAAGGCCATCCCAGGCGCTATCACCGAAGTGGTAGACCGCAGTCACGGCATGGTAAGAACCGAAACTGTTTGCAGCCAATGCGGCGCGCATCTGGGCCACGTGTTTGAAGACGGCCCTTCGCCCACCCATCTGCGCTACTGCATGAATTCAGCCTCCATCGACCACCATCCGACAGAAGATTGAACCCAGGCGCTGCCCATACACTTCACAACTGCGTATCTGAATTGATTGAACCGTGCGCCGCAGGCTCTCGAGCGGCGCCGCGAGGAGAAGAACACCCATGAAAGCCGACAACATTCTTCAGACCATTGGGCGCACCCCGCATGTGCGCGTGAACCGCCTGTTTGGCGATGCCAGGCAGCAGATCTGGATCAAAAGCGAACGCAGCAACCCAGGTGGTTCCATCAAGGATCGCATTGCTCTGGCCATGATCGAAGATGCTGAAACCTCTGGCGCGCTCAAGCCAGGCGGAACCATCATCGAGCCCACCTCGGGCAACACCGGAGTGGGACTGGCCATGGTGGCAGCTGTCAAAGGCTACAAACTGGTGCTGGTCATGCCAGAAAGCATGTCCATCGAGCGCCGCCGCCTGATGCTGGCCTATGGCGCCAGCTTTGACCTTACGCCACGCGAAAAGGGCATGAAAGGCGCAATAGCGCGCGCCGAGGAACTGGTGGCCTCCACACCCGGAGCGTGGATGCCTCAGCAGTTCAACAACCCGGCGAACATGGACGTACATGCTCGAACCACGGCACAGGAAATCATCGACGACTTTCCCGAGGGGCTGGACGTGCTCATCACAGGCGTTGGCACCGGCGGCCACCTCAGCGGCTGCGCCAAAGCCCTGAAGGAAAAGTGGCCGAACCTCAAAGTGTTCGCGGTAGAGCCCGCCGCATCGCCGGTGATCTCTGGCGGTGATCCGGCTCCACACCCCATCCAGGGAATTGGGGCAGGCTTCATTCCCGGCAACCTCAAAACCGAACTGCTCGACGGCGTGATCCAGGTAGAGGCCGAGCCAGCCAAGGAAATGGCAAGACGCAGTGCAGCTGAAGAAGGCATGCTGGTGGGCATTTCCTCCGGCGCTACTCTGGCAGCCATCGCACAAAAGCTGCCGGAACTGCCCGAAGGCGCCAAGGTGCTGGGGTTCAACTATGACACCGGCGAGCGCTACCTCTCCGTGGACGGCTTTCTGCCGGCTTGATGCGCGCCCAACCCGACAGTGGAAGACCCATGGATACGAAAGAGGAAGCGCGAGAGAACGAGCGTGTGACCCAGCTTGAGATCAAGCTCAGCTACGCAGAGGACTTGCTGGAGACCCTGAACCAGATGGTTGCCAAGCAGCAAGACCAGATTGAATGGCTGGTCCGCGAGGTGCAAAACCAGCGTCAGCGCAAAGACGACGACGGCCAACCGGTTTTTCGCAGCCTCAGGGACGACATTCCGCCTCACTACTGAAGCGCGAGAGAACCAGAAAAGCCTACCAGCGACGCCTCGCTCCCACACCGGGACGCGAGGCTTTTTTTCTGGGCGATACCTCAGTGGCGAAACCCACGTCCCCGGTAAGCCTCACTCGCCATTTCCCATCTTCCCCCCAAGGCCCCTCTG
>JBNKNN010000168.1:0-24994 GCA_050293865.1 Hydrogenophaga sp.
ACGCTTGTTGGCCCGGTCCGAAACCACCAGTCGGGTAAAGTCGTCAAGCGACATCACACCCAGGTCCTGATTGCCCCTGGCACGCACAGCAACGCTGCCAGACGCCTTCTCTTTGTCGCCCACGACAAGGATATAAGGCACCTTTTTCAGCGCATGCTCACGTATTTTATACGTAATTTTCTCATTGCGCTGGTCCAATTCCACCCTAAGCCCTTGATTTTGCAGCGATTTGACCACTTCCTGGCAATATTCCGCCTGTGAATCGGTGATATTGAGCACCGAAACCTGCACGGGAGACAGCCAGACAGGCAGCGCTCCCGCGTACTGCTCGATCAAAATTCCGATGAAACGCTCCAGGCTACCCACAATGGCGCGGTGCAACATGATGGGGCGATGACGCGCGCCGTCTTCCCCCACAAATTCAGCGTCCAGGCGCTCCGGCAAGTTCGGATCCACCTGAATGGTGCCGCACTGCCATTCGCGCCCCAAGGCATCTTTGAGCGTGTATTCGATTTTCGGCCCATAGAACGCACCCTCGCCCGGCAGATAAGAGAACTCGCAGCCGGAAGCGCGCAAGCCCTCAGCCAAAGCTTGTTCCGCACGGTCCCAGCTTTCATCTGACCCGATACGTTTCTCCGGGCGCGTGGAGAGCTTGTAGATGATGTTCTCGAAACCAAAGTCTTTGTAGACCGACTGCAGCAGCTTGGTGAAGGACGCCACTTCCGTCTGGATCTGGTCTTCGGTACAAAAGATGTGGCCATCGTCCTGCGTGAACCCTCTGACGCGCATGATGCCGTGCAAACCTCCCGAGGGCTCGTTTCGGTGGCACTGCCCGAATTCACCGTACCGCAGCGGCAAGTCTCGATAACTCTTGATACCCTGATTGAAGATCAGGATATGGCCGGGACAGTTCATCGGCTTGAGCGCATAGTCGCGCTTTTCCGATTCCGTCACGAACATGTTCTCGCGGTACTTGTCCCAGTGACCAGTCTTCTCCCACAGGTGCTTGTCGAGAATCTGGGGGCCCTTAACCTCCTGGTAGCCGTTCTCACGGTACACGCGGCGCATGTACTGCTCCACCTCCTGCCACAGCGTCCAACCCTTGGGATGCCAGAACACCGTGCCTGGCGAGTGCTCGTCCAGATGGAACAGGTCCAGTTCGCGGCCAAGCTTGCGGTGATCGCGTTTCTCGGCCTCTTCCAGCATGTGCAGATATTGCTTGAGCTCATCCTTGCTCGCCCAGGCCGTACCGTAAATCCGCTGGAGCATTTCGTTGCGGTGGTCACCGCGCCAGTAGGCTCCGGCAACCTTCATCAGCTTGAAGTGCTTGAGCTTTCCTGTGCTAGGCACGTGCGGGCCACGGCACAAGTCTTCAAACGCTCCTTCCCGATACAGCGACACGTCTTCGTTGGACGGAATGCTGGCGATGATTTCCGCCTTGTAGTTCTCGCCGAGACCCTTGAAGTAGGAAACGGCCTCGTCTCTTGGCAGTACGCGGCGAACCACCGGCTCATCCTTGTTGGCCAGTTCCGTCATCTTCTTCTCGATGGCGACCAGGTCTTCTGGCGTGAACGGGCGCTTGTACGAGAAGTCGTAATAGAAGCCGTTTTCAATGACAGGGCCTATGGTGACTTGCGCCTCAGGAAACAATTCTTTGACGGCGTAAGCCAGCAGGTGTGCCGTAGAGTGACGAATCAGCTCAAGGCCTTCCGGGTCCTTGGCGGTCACGATGGCCAGTTGCGCATCGGACTCGATAGGGAAACTGGCATCCACCAGTTTGCCGTCGACTTTGCCGCCGAGTGCGGCTTTGGCAAGACCGCTGCCAATGGAAGCAGCGACATCAGCAACGGTGACAGGAGCGGGAAACTGGCGCTGTGAACCGTCTGGAAGCGTGATGTTGATCATGACTATTGTTTGAAATGCAGAAACAAAAAACGCGGCCTGGGCCGCGCTGTCTCAAAAACTGAAAACCACTCAGGGCAGGCGCGACTGGGTCGACCCCAAAAGGGTCCGAAGAAAAGTTGCCGTAGTTCGCGGTGTCATAACCCGTACTGCCTTTCTCGCTCTTGATTGTCGTTTGCAGGTTGCTTATTGTCCCACATTCGCCGCCCAGCGACGAATGTGGAAGCATCCGAGTCACCTGAGCTCCAGTTTTACCCCAGGCACACAGCCGGCAAGTCGTCGGGGACTTTGCAGTCAACGCCACCTTTGCCCTCACAGGATCTGACTGCCTTATCCACTGCGCCCGACTTGCTGTCGTCCGTCCCCACGCCCCATTGCCCATTGGGAGAGTTCACGAAAGCTCCACACGTATCTTCTTCTTCAAACTGGAGCACGAGAGCACACCCGGTACCGCACTTGCTCAACGCCGCATTCACTGCCTCAGTTGACGATTCATAGTTGTACGCTCCCGCGACCACACCGGTAGAGGAACTATATGCAATTGCGCCATACAGATCGTCGTTGCCTCCACAGGCACTCAAGCCCAAGGTCAACAACCCTACACCCAACAATCGCCCACCACGAGAAACCAAAGACATACAAGCACCTTCTCAACGGTTTGAACACGGAAACTGATTGTACGGTGCACAAACACGGCTGCGCTGCAGAACTCTCCCACTGACGCTGCCAACGTCAAAGGGCGCACCGAAAAAAGAAAATGCCTCGGAGCATTCAAACCCCGAGGCACATTCCTCATCAATCCAGATACATGCAACGGAGCCTCCGGCAGACGCCCCGCAGCACATCATCAGTGGAACTGCTCTTCTTCGGTCGAGCCAGTCAGGGCCTTCACTGAGGACGAACCACCCTGGATGACGGTGGTCACGTCGTCAAAGTAACCTGCACCAACTTCTTGCTGGTGCGACACGAAGGTGTAGCCCTTCTCACGAGCGGCGAATTCTGGCTCCTGCACCATCTCGGTGTAGTGCTTCATGCCTTCACCGCGGGCGTAGGCGTGAGCAAACTGGAACGTGTTGTACCAGTTGACGTGGATACCAGCCAGCGTAATGAACTGGTACTTGTAGCCCAGTGCAGCCAGGTCGTCCTGGAAGCTGGCGATCTGCTTGTCGTCCAGGTTCTTCTTCCAGTTGAAGGAAGGCGAGCAGTTGTAAGACAGCAACTTGCCTGGGCAGGCGGCATGCACGGCTTGGGCGAATTCGCGAGCGAAGCCAATGTCTGGAACACCGGTCTCGCACCACACGAGGTCAGCGTAGGGGGCGTAGGCAACGCCGCGGGAGATGGACTGCTCCAAGCCGTTCTTGACGCGGTAGAAACCTTCCTGGGTGCGCTCACCGGTCAGGAATGGCTTGTCGTTCTCGTCGTAGTCGCTGGTCAGCAGATTGGCTGCTTCTGCGTCGGTGCGGGCCAGAACGATGGTGGGCACACCCATCACGTCGGCAGCGAAACGAGCAGCGATCAGCTTCTCGCAAGCTTCACGGGTAGGCACAAGCACCTTGCCGCCCATGTGGCCGCACTTCTTCACGGCAGCCAACTGGTCTTCGAAGTGAACGCCAGCAGCACCTGCAGCAATCATGTTCTTCATCAGTTCGAAGGCGTTGAGCACACCACCGAAACCGGCTTCTGCGTCAGCCACGATGGGCAGGAAGTAATCGACGAACTCGGCATCGCCAGGATTCACGCCTTTGCCCCACTGGATTTCGTCGGCGCGCTTGAACGTATTGTTGATACGGCGAACCATCGTAGGCACGGAGTCGTAGGCATACAGCGACTGGTCGGGATACATGGTTTCCGAGGTGTTGCCATCAGCGGCAACCTGCCAGCCGGACAAGTACACAGCTTCGAGACCGGCTTTGGCCTGCTGCATGGCTTGACCTGCGGTGATGGCGCCGAATGCGTTCACGTAGCCCTTCTTGGCGCCGCCATTGACCTTGTCCCACAGCTTCTCTGCGCCGCGCTTGGCCAGCGTGTACTCGGGCTGGAGGCTGCCGCGCAGGCGAACGACGTCTTCTGCGGTGTAACCGCGCTTGACGTTCTTCCAACGGGGATTCTCGGCCCAGTCTTTTTTCAGGGCTTCGACTTGCTGTTCGCGGGTCAGTTGTTGAGACATGAAATGGCTCTCCGGTAGTTGAATGAAAGGGTTCAGGATTCGCGGTTTGAAGCAAAGCGATCCGATGAGAAGACTGTAAGTCTTATAGAAGAGTTTGTGAAGCTCTTATGTCTTATATAAGAGAAAATTTTTGATTAATTAAATCAAAGACTTACGATCTGATTTCTCAATGTGAACTTATTTTTCTTGTATTGAGAAAATATATCGCAGCGCAACAAAGTTGAATTTTATATAGCAAATTCAATTTCTCGTCATGTGGAATAGATTCAACACACTGCTTTGGCGACCATCCCGCTGATCTATAGCATCATCTCGAGCAATGACAAAAACCCTTACCCCTCTTCCCGACGGAGCTTCTCATCCGCCATGGTGGGCGTTCGGCTCACTGGCACTGAGCATGTCGCTGGTGGGCAGCTATGTGGCCTTGTCCAAGCCTTTGCTGTTGGTCTTTCCTGTGTTTCTGCTGGCTTGGCTTCGCTTCGCCATCGGGGCCTTGGCGATGGCGCACTGGCTCAAGCGCCCTGTTGACGAGCCAGACCTTGGAACCCGCGAACGAACTCTGCTGTTTCTACAGTCCTTTCTCGGCAACTTTCTCTTCTCCACCTTCATGCTGTTTGGCGTGTCCATGACTACTGCGGTAACGGCAGGTTTGACCATGTCTGCTCTACCAGGCGTGGTGGCGCTTCTCAGCCGGGTGTTTCTCAAAGAACCTCTGCAGTCGAGAACACTCATCGCCATCTTTCTCTCGGGCCTGGGCATTGCGCTTTTTGCCTGCGGTCGCGAAGCCACCTCGGGAGATCAGTCTGGTCAAAACCACTGGGTGGGCGCATTCCTGGTCTTCGCGGCCGTGGTTTGCGAAGCATCCTACGTCGTCATCGGCAAACGCCTTACCAGCCACCTGGGGCCGCGCCGGATATCAGCCATCATCAATCTGTGGGGTTTAGTGCTCATGACACCAATGGGCATCTACGCAGCCTTGCGATTCGATTTCGTGGCCGTTTCCGCGCAGCAATGGGCCCTCGTCCTGTTTTACGCGATGGCTGCCAGCGTATGGACAGTCTGGCTCTGGATGAAGGGACTGCAGCAGGTTCCTGCGTCCAAGGCAGGTGTGTTCACTGTCATGCTGCCAGTGTCGGCGGCTGCCATTGGCGTCATCTTGCTGGGTGAGCGGCCCAGTACTCCGCAGTGGATGGCCTTTGGACTCGCCATGCTCGGCTTGTGGGTGGCCACGCGCAAGACGCGCGCCCCGTCAACCACTCCACTCTGAGGCTGACCGGACACAGATGCATGGGGGCGCTACGCGCACCACAGCCCTGTCGGTTGCGTCATGCCCATCCACAGGGCCCAGCCTGATGCGCCGGCCAGAGCCAGGCCAGCGAGCCGAATGGCCCAGGCACCTGATTGCCCACCCCTGAGTTTCAGCAGCAGCCATGGCCCGGCAGTCAACGACATAGCAGTGCCCGCGGCGAACAAAGCCATTAACCCCGCACCTGCCAACGCATCTGCCGACAATGACGCCATCAGCAATGCCGAGTAGAGAAGTCCGCAGGGCATCAAGGCCCACGCCGCACCCAGTATCACAGGCGCCCCAGCTCCCATTCGTACCAACACCGGCCGCGCCTTGCGCCAAATGGTCTGCCCAAGGTCATCGATCCAGCCAGGTTGCCGCCCACGAATCAGCAAAGCAAGGCCGAGCGCAAAAGCGGCCACATGGAACGTGGTCCATACCGGGCGAATGACCGTCGTGTTCTGGCCCAGCCAGGCAAGACCTTGCACGGAACCTGCGGCGAAGGCCCCCAAAAGGGAATAGCCGATCACTCGGCTCAACTGGAATAACCAAAGCGCCTGTGCGCTTCGTGCTCCCGCAGCATGGCTGATGCCCGCGCAGGCCGCTCCGCACATGGCAACGCAGTGTGGACCGCCTACCAGCCCCATAAAGAGGGCAGTCATGGCCATGGAAGTTTGCATATCCGAACTCTACCAGCGCACTGCCCGACTTGGGACGAATGCGCGTGCTGCGTTCAAATGATCTTGGAGAATCGTGCCCTGTCCAGATCGGTCTGAATGTACTTGTCGAACACCATCGCAATGGCGCGAACGAGGTACCAGCCTCGCTCAGTGACACGAATACTGCCACTACCAATCTCGACCAGCCCGTTTTCTTGCATCTCTGACAGCGTCTCGATCTCGCGCGCAAAGTAGGACTTGAAGTCGATCAGGTGCCCCAGCTCGATCGATTCGAACTGGACCTCTCCCTGGCACATCACAGACATGATCACCGAACGACGGAGCAAGTCATCCCGCGTCAGCGCAAGCCCGCGGATGATCGGCAGGCGACCCTGATTGAGCGAATCGTAATACTCGTCGAGTGTCTTGGCATTCTGACTGTAGGTGGCACCGATACGACCGATCGCCGACACACCCAGCGCGATGAGATCGCAATCGGGCTGCGTGCTGTAGCCCTGGAAGTTGCGGTGCAGGCGACCTTGACGCTTGGCGACAGCCAACGCATCGGTCGGCAAGGCAAAGTGGTCCATGCCCACATATACGTAGCCGGCATCGTCCATGGCGTCCAGGGATTTGGACAGCATGGTGAGCTTGTCCGCCGGACTTGGCAGTTCAGCTGCAACAATTCGGCGCTGTGGCTTGAACCGTGCAGGCAGGTGTGCGTAGGCGTACAACGCGACTCGGTCCGGGCGCAGTTCGTTCAGTTGCGTCAACGTTCGGGCAAAGCTCTCCGGCGTTTGCAGGGGCAAGCCATAGATGAGGTCGACGTTGACAGACTCAAACCCGATCTGACGGGCAGCCTTGACCAGCTCGAACACCTGCTCGGCTGGCTGCACGCGATGAACCGCTTTCTGTACTGCCGGATCGAAATCCTGCACACCGAAACTCAACCGATTGAATCCCAAACGAGCCAGGGTCTGAAGGCGCTGATCAGTGACCGTGCGGGGGTCGACCTCCACCGAGTACTCTCCTCCCGGTACCAGCGTGAAGTTCCGCCGGATCATGGACATCAGGTCTTCCAGCTCTTCGTCCGAAAGAAAGGTTGGCGTACCGCCTCCTAGGTGCAACTGGGAGACATTGTGTCCCTTGCCAAAGTGCTGCACCTGCAGTTCGACCTCTCGAGAGAGGTAGCGAAGATACTCCGCCGCTTTGTCATGGTGCTTGGTTATGACCTTGTTGCACGCGCAGTAGTAGCAAACTGACTCGCAAAAAGGAATGTGCACATACAGGGACAGAGGCAGCGCCAGCGACCCGGCCCGGCGCTGCTCCAGCGCTTGCACGTAGTCTTCCTCGGTAAAGGCTTCCACAAACCTATCTGCCGTCGGGTAGGACGTGTAGCGGGGGCCAGGAACGTCGAAACGTTTGAGCAAATCGTCGGAAATCGCGTGACTCACTGAGAATTCTCCATTGATGGCTTGGGACTTTGCCTCAATACGAGACCAATCCCATTGATCTTCATCAAGCCCGGCGACCTTCCCCGGGTTTGCCCTGACTCACATCAGGCCTCCTCCGCCAGGAGTGCCGCTCACACCCAAACGGGGAAATAGGGCTGGCAGTATGTGTTTGAGGTAAGCTTGAGCCATCAGCGAACGGTATATATATGGACGGAAACAGCATCAAAGTCGCCTGCTCAAGCTGCAATCTTCGCGAACTCTGCTTGCCCATGGGCCTCAATGAAGAGGAGATGACCAAGCTCGACAGCGTGATCACTACCCGAAAGCGGATCAAGCGCGGGCAATCGCTGTTCAGCGTTGGGGACAAGTTCACGTCTTTGTATGCCGTCCGTTCGGGCTTCTTCAAGACCTGTGTTACCAGCGCGGATGGACGTGATCAGGTCACAGGCTTTCAGATGACGGGCGAAATCATCGGCCTGGACGGCATCGTCAGCGACCGACATTCGTGCGATGCCGTTGCTCTGGAGGACGCCGAAGTCTGCGTAATGCCCTTTGATCAGGTCGAAGAACTGTCTCGCGAGTTCACCACCTTGCAGCACCATGTTCACAAGATCATGAGTCGCGAAATCGTGCGCGACCACAGCGTCATGCTGCTGCTCGGAAGCATGCGTGCAGAGGAAAGGCTGGCTGCTTTCTTGCTCAATCTGGTTCAGCGTCTGCACGCCCGGGGATTCTCCCAGTCAGAGCTCATCCTTCGCATGACCCGAGAGGAAATCGGCAGCTACCTTGGAATGAAGCTCGAAACCGTGAGCCGCACCTTCTCCAAGTTTGTGGACGAGGGCATCATTGACGTCAAACAACGTTACGTTCACATCAAGGATACAGACGGTCTGAGGCAGATCGTCAACCCTCAGCAGTGCTCATGAAGGGCCGGCGCATCCACCCACGAAGGCCTGTTTGGCGTCTGCAGCACATGCCATCCATGCTGCCAAGGCCAAAAAGGCCCTAATTACAGGTGCTGCAGTCCCCTGCTCCACCATTTTTGGCACAGCTCTGAGGCCGCTCGCTTGGTGGAACCGGGCACCGGTTCACCTCGAACGGCGACATGGCCAATAACGTGGTCAGCGCGCTCGACGCCATGGTAATGGCCCAGAAGACGAAGAAACCAATGGTGTAGACCGCTTGCCTCGACAAGCTTATGGGCTCACCAAACCAGTGCAGGTCGCTCGGGTCCACCATCGCAAAAACAACCATCTCCAGCACGCCGGCTACCAAGAAGGCAGGCCATGCGATCCACATCCAACGTTGAGCTTTCATGTTTTGTCTCCTCGGATCCGTGTGATGTTGAGCGTGGAAGGGATCTCTCGCGAATGCAAGGCGACCCGTCAGCGCTTCTCGTCCTGCTTCTCGGCGGAAGCAGCCGGCTTCACCGAAGGTGATGCGGCATGGTTGCGGGCCTGATGGGCCGGCACCATGTTGGCGCTCCCCGCTTCCGTGCGGTCCAGCACGGGATCCGGATTGCTCACCGCAATGTAGACAGTGGTCAATCCGGCGATCACTGCGGTCAGGGGGCCTCCAACGACTAGCCACATAATGGGCTCCTTCCACCAAGGGCGAGGCGCGATGACCTGCGCTTTTGGGGGTGATTCGGTTCGCATGTTCAATACTCCGGTGGACATGGTTCAGGCCTCTACTTCAAAGCAGTTTAGCGGGGAACAAGGAATGCGGCCTTCTCTACGACCTCATCCGGATCATCGACTCCTGTCGAGCGGACTGTGAAGCGGATGGGATGCGAGCCAGCTTCTGCCGTGTTGGGCGGAATCTGAACGCGAATCGCCACAGCGCGAACTTCGGTTGGCTTCACTTCGATATCGGCCTCTGAAGCGATCATGATGTCTGGCAGTCCATCGACCGAAACCGTGTACTTCTGCTCCGATTCTGTGGCGTTCATTACCTGCAGACGGAACACATTCTCGATGCGTCCGCGCTCGACCATTCGAGCCAAGGCGCCTCGGTCACGAATCACATTGACTTTGAGCGGCGTTCTGACGAACAGCCCAATGACAATGGCAGCCGTGATAGCCATCAGAATGGAGGAATAAACAAGCACGCGCGGCCGGAAGGCATGCTTGACCATCTCGCGAGTGGTCCAACCTTTGGCCACACCATTTTCAGTGGCGTAGCGGACGAGGCCGCGAGGATAGCCGACCTTGTCCATCACCTCGTTGCAAACATCAATACAGGCTCCGCACCCAATGCACTCATATTGCAAACCATCGCGGATATCAATGCCGGTCGGACAAACCTGAACGCACAGGGTACAGTCAACGCAAGCACCCAAACCGAGCTCTTTGGGGTCGGCTTTCTTGGACCGGGCACCCCGAGGCTCCCCGCGGGCCGCGTCGTAGGTCACGATCATCGTGTCCTTGTCGAACATGGCGCTCTGGAATCGGGCATAAGGGCACATGTATTTGCAAACCTGTTCTCGCATCCACCCGGCGTTGCCGTAAGTGGCAAAGCCGTAGAAGAACACCCAGAAGGTTTGCCATGGGCCGAGCGCCCCCGCCAGTGACAGATCAGCCAGCTCTCGTATGGGCGTGAAGTAACCTACGAAGGTAAAGCCGGTCCAAAGCGAGAACAAGATCCACAGGGCATGTTTGAGCCACTTCTTGCCGGCTTTCTTGGCAGACAGGTCGGCCTTGTCCAGGCGCATGCGCGCTGAACGGTCACCCTCCACCTTCTTCTCTATCCAGAGAAAGATCTCCGTGTAAACGGTCTGAGGACAGGCGTATCCGCACCAGAGGCGCCCTGCCACTGCCGTGAACAGGAAGAGCGCCAATGCAGAGATGACCAGCAAGCCGGTCAGAAAAATGAAGTCCTGCGGATACAGAACCACGCCGAACAGATAGAAACGACGCGCTTCCAGGTCAAACAGTAAGGCTTGACGCGCGTTCCACTCGATCCAGGGCAGGCCATAAAAGAGCAACTGCGTCGCCCAGACCAGCAGCCAACGCCACTTCGAGAAGAACCCAAACACGGATCGGGGATAGATCTTCTTTCGCGATGCGTAAAGCGACACCATGACTTCGTCATCAGCAGGCACTCCCTTTGGAATGTCCGAAGGATCTGGCGTTTTGTCCGCATGCACGGCGTCGGTAGCGTTGGTCACTATGAAACTCGCGGGAGTATAAGAACGGAAATCAAAAAAGCCCGGGGAAAGGGCCCGGGCTTGATCTTACCGATATCAGTTTCCTGATGTCTTGCTATTTGACAAACCCCAGACATAGGACGCGAGCACTTTGATCTGAGATTCGTTGAGCAGCGCTGCCTGGGCAGGCATGTTGTTGTTGAAGCCGCTGTTGATCGCACGAACCACCGCGTCTTCACCCCATCCATGCAACCAGGTGTCATCCGTCAGGTTGGGGGCCCCAACGGCTTGCATGCCTTTGCCGTCCATACCATGGCAGGCGGCGCAAGCAGCGAATTTGGCTTTTCCAGCGGTTGCCGCCACCTCATCGTGCGGACTACCCGACAGGCTGAGCACATAATTGGCCACGTTGCGGACGTCGTCGGCATTGCCCACTGCCGCACCCATAGGAGGCATGACCCCCATACGGCCATTGGCAATGGTCGTCTGGATGTAGTCAGTGCCCTCCCCTCCCAGCCAGTCGCCGTCGGCGAGGTTGGGGAAGCTCTTTGAGCCACGGGCGTCAGAGCCGTGGCACTGGGCGCAATAGTTCATAAACAGACGCTCACCAATCGCTTGAGCTTCTGCGTTCCCAGCCATCTGCTCGGCCGTCATGCCATCAAATTTTGCATAGATGGGTGCGATGTTTTCCTCCACTTTCTTCACTTCGGCAGTGTGCTGACCTTGTGAGCTCCATCCCAGTACGCCCTGGAACTTTCCGAAGGTTGGATAGAGGACACCATAGGCCAACGCAAAGACACAGGTGATGATGAAGAGGTAAACCCACCACTTGGGCAGTGGATTGTTCAACTCCTTCAGATCGCCGTCCCAGACGTGGCCAGTGGAGTTGTCTTGAAGCGTGTTTGCCTTGGTCGTTCCACTGATCCACAACAGGATCAAGCAGGCAATGATGCTGACCAGAACCAAACCAGCGACGTAGTAGTTCCAGAATTCACTCGTAAAGTCACTCATGATGTTTCTCTTTCCAATGGGCGGATCAGTCGTCACTCAAGGGCAGCCTGGCTGCCTCTTCAAAGTGCTCCTGATTGCGCTTAGACCAAGCCCAGGCGACGATACCCACGAAGGTCAGCAGGCTGACCACCGTGACGATGCTACGCAGGTCGTTGATGTCCATTTTTTTCTGCCTTACTGTTGAGTTGCCGCAGCGTTTGCTGCATTGCGGGCGGTGCCCAACACCTGCAGGTAGGCAATCACTGCTTCCATCTGAGTTTTGCCTTTGACATCCTCAACCGACTTCGCGATTTCTTCGTCGGTATAAGGAGCTCCCAAAGTGCGCAGCACTTCCATCCTCTTGGGCATGCTTTCGGCATCCACCTGCTTTGCAGCAAGGAACGGGTACGCCGGCATGTTGGACTCTGGAACCAAGTCGCGTGGGTTGTTCAAGTGAACGCGATGCCACTCGTCCGAATAACGACCTCCCACGCGGGCGAGATCAGGGCCCGTTCGCTTGGATCCCCACTGGAACGGACGGTCATACACAAACTCGCCAGCCACCGAGTAAGGGCCATATCGCAGTGTTTCGGCCTGGAAAGGACGAATCATCTGCGAATGGCAGTTGTAGCAACCTTCCGAGACATACACATCGCGACCAGCCAGTTGAAGAGCGGTGTAAGGCTTGAGTCCTTCAATCGGCTGCGTGGTCGATTTCTGGAAGAAGAGAGGAACAATTTCCACCAGACCGCCCACCGCCACCACGAGAGTGATGAGAACGATCATCAGGAAGTTGCTGGTTTCAATCCGGGCGTGTCCGGACAATTTTTCATTGCTAGCCATGTTGTTCTACTCCTTAGGCGTGTGCAGGCTCCAGAACCGGCGCATTGTCGGCGCGGCCTTGGAGAGCAGTCATGGTCACGTTCCACAGCATCACCACCATACCGCCGAGGTAAAGCAGACCGCCGAGCAGACGAATCACGTAGAACGGGAAGGTGGCCTTCACCGACTCCACAAAGGTATAGGTCAGGCTGCCGTCAAGGTTGACCGAGCGCCACATCAGACCTTGCATCACGCCAGCAATCCACATCGCGGCGATGTACAACACGATACCGATCGTGGCCACCCAGAAGTGCAACTCAATGGCAGGCACCGAGTACATCTTCTTCTGACCAAACAGACGCGGGATCAGGTAGTACAGAGAGCCCATTGACACCAGGCCAACCCAGCCCAGGGCACCCGAGTGCACATGGCCTACGGTCCAGTCGGTGTAGTGCGACAGAGCATTCACCGTCTTGATGGACATCATCGGGCCTTCGAAGGTCGACATGCCGTAGAAGGACAGGGACACGATCAGGAAGCGCAGGATGGGGTCATCACGCAGCTTGTGCCATGCACCAGAGAGGGTCATGATGCCGTTGATCATGCCGCCCCAGCTGGGGGCCAGCAGGATGAGCGAGAAAACCATGCCGATGGACTGAGTCCAGTCCGGCAACGCGGTGTAGTGCAGGTGGTGAGGACCCGCCCACATGTAGGTGAAGATCAGGGCCCAGAAGTGCACGATCGACAGGCGATAGGAATACACGGGCCGCTCAGCCTGCTTGGGGATGAAGTAGTACATCATGCCCAGGAAGGCTGCAGTCAGGAAAAAGCCCACGGCATTGTGGCCGTACCACCATTGCACCATGGCATCCTGCACACCCGAGTAGACTGAATACGAATGCGTCCAGCTGGTCGGAATGGCCAGATTGTTGAAGATGTGCAGCAAGGCAACGGCAATGATGTAGGCGCCGAAGAACCAGTTGGCCACATAGATATGGCGCACCTTGCGAACGCCGATCGTGCCAAAGAAGACAATGGCATAGGCTACCCAGACGACAGTGATCAGGATATCAATCGGCCAAATGAGTTCTGCGTATTCCTTGCTCTCCGTCAGGCCCATCGGCAGCGTGATCACCGCGCCGACAATGGCCAGGTTCCAGCCAATGAAGGTAAACCAAGCCAAGACGTTGGAGAAAAGCGGCGTATGACATGTACGCTGCACCACGTAATAACTGGTCGCGAACAACGCAGACCCGCCAAACGCGAAAATCACTGCATTCGTATGCAACGGACGCAAACGACCGTATGTGATCCACTCAATGCCCATATTCAACTCGGGCCAGGTCAGCTGGGCGGCGATGATCACGCCTACCAGCATTCCAACCACGCCGTACACGACGGACGCAATGGCAAACCAGCGAACCACGCTGTCGTTATAGACCGCCGAAGTGTTGGTCTTTGTTATGCCGGACATACAGAACTCCTCATAAATGTCACCGCTTTGAAGTGTCTCCAGAGTACCCCTGGGGCGCCTTGACTTAAGTCAATCGCTCTTCAGAATGCGCTCCCCCTCTTGCTCCACACTATCGAACTGCCCAGACTGCAGGGCCCACCAGAACACGCCCATGATCAAAAAAACCAGGAGCAAGGAAAGGGGTATCAAGAGAAAGAGAATGTCCATGTCATCTATCCCGAAAGGAGTTGGAGTGGTATTTGCCAACGGCAGTCAGACCGCCGTGTTCTCTTGTGCACGAGGAATCGCGATACCGGCTGCACCACCCGAAAGCCGCATGGCGTTGAGCACCACAATGAGGGAACTGGACGCCATGCCCAACCCGGCCAACCAAGGGGGCATCAGGGCGGCGAGCGCCAGCGGAACCGTGATGGCATTGTAGGCAGCAGCCCAGGCCAGATTCTGCTTCACGACACGCATGGTCCGCCTGGCCAGTCGATGAGTATTGGAGATCTCCAGGATGTCGCCGCTTTGCACGACAAAGTCAGACTGCGCTTGCGCCAAAGCTGCAGCGTGCCCCATGGCAAACGAGGCATCTGCGCGCGCCAACACTGGACCATCGTTGAGGCCATCACCCACCATGACCACGCTATGGCCATCGGCCTGCAGACGTTGCAAGCGCTGAAGCTTCTCCTCGGGCGTCGCGTCGGCGAAGACGTCCGCGATGCCCACTGCTTCCGCAACACGACCAGCGGCGAGGGCCCGGTCACCCGAGAGAAGCAGGCTCTTTATCCCAGCGGCTTCCAGCGCCTGAACTGCCGCTGGCGCGCCCTCTCGAACTCGCTCTGCCAGCCCGAAGCTCGCGATCCAACCCGTGTGCTCGCGCCACAGATGCGCTTTGGGTCCATCAGACATTCCGTCGGTCACGCCTTCCGGTGCATCGCAAAATGCAGCCGAGCCAAGGCGAACTCGGCGACCGTCCGCCAATAGACCCTCCAACCCCTGCCCGGCCAGCTCTCGCAGGTTTGTCAAATTTGACCATGCCGCAGAGGCGTCGGGATCTGATCGAGCAATCGCCTGGGAAACCGGATGCAAGGAGTGTGAGCCCAGCGCAGCCGCCAAACTCATCAAATGACCTTTGTCCTCACCTTGCTTCACACGAACCTCGCCCAAGGCAAGTTTGTCGTGAGTCAGGGTCCCCGTTTTGTCGAAAACGACTGTGTCTGCCTGGGCCAGGACCTCAAAGCCCTGAAGCCGACGCACCAACACCCCTCGTTTGGCCAGGGCTCCTGCCGCTGTGAGCATGGCAGCAGGGGTCGCCAAAGACAAGGCACACGGACAAGTGACAATCAGGACAGACACCGCAACCGCCAACGCCTTGCTTTGGTCTTCCTGCCACCAGTAAATACCCGCGCCCAGCGCGGCGAGCAACACCAGCATCAGGAAGGGCGCCGCGATTCGGTCTGCCAACACTGCCAGCCGCGGCTTTTCTGTCGAGGCCTTTTCCATCAAACCAACGATTTGAGCGAACCTTGTGTCCTTGCCCAGCCGCTCCAGACGCACGAGCGCCGGTCCGGCGATATTCAGACTGCCTGCGATCACTCCCTCCCCTTTTCGGCGTGACAGCGGATCCGACTCGCCAGTCAGCAGCGCTTCATCCACCGTTGCGGCATCGCTGATCAGCAGTCCGTCGCCCGGAAATGCCATGCCGGCAGCTACCCGCACGACATCTCCTACCACCAGACGGCGAGCGGAGACCGTTTCGAAACCACCATCCTCTGACAGCCGCTCAGCGGCTTCAGGCAAGCGGTTCATGAGCTCATCCAGTGCACCAGCTGTACGATCACGCGCCTTGAGCTCCAGGTAGCGCCCCCCTAGCAGAAAGAAAACGAACATGGACAAAGAGTCAAACCAGACTTCATGCCCCCATGGGCCCGAGGGGTCGAAGGTTGCGGCCGAGCTGATCAGGAAGCTGACTAAAATGCCCAAGGAAACCGGTGTATCCATCCCGACGCGCAGCCGCTTCACGTCCCTCCACGCTGTGCGGAAAAATGGGCCACTGGCAAAAAACACGACTGGCAAACTGAGCAACCAACTCGCAAAGCGCAGCAACTGGTGGATATCTGCCGGAATCTCACCCGGCTCGGTTACGTATGCAGGCAAGGCATACATCATTACCTGCATGGCGCAAATTCCAGCCACAAACAGACGCCACAACGCCATGCGGGTTTCTTTCAGGCGCTCACTGATGGACAGTGCATGCTGAAGCGGAAGCAAGCGGTAGCCGGTCTGACCCACGGCCTGCGCCAGCGATGACATTCGCGTGGCAGAGGGATCCCATTGCAACGTCAGACGACGCGTCGCCGCATGCACTTGCGCCGACTTCACCCCCGGCAAACCTTGCAGCGCACATTCCACCGTGTCGGCACAGGCAGCGCAATACATACCCTGCACCACCAGAACCGACTCAGCCAAAGCGTGGCCGTCATGCTCAGCGAACGTAGTGAAATCGCCCTGTTCGACAGGGTCGTCCAGTACTGCGAAATCATCCTCCACATTGAGCGGCCCGCGATGAACGCCAAAAACGCCGTCGTCCTGACGCACGGGCGCGCCGCGGGATTCAGCCGTGGAAGACATCGCTTCTGTCAATGGCGACGAGGACAGGGACACGGCTTCGCTCATGATGGAAGCTTAAATGGGATGGTGTCATGGTCACTTGATTTACGTCAACCGGCTCCATGCGAAGCCATATAGGCTATAACCACAAAGAACCAATCCTCGAGGAGTTCGATCACATGTACAAACGCATTCTGGTTGCCACCGACGGCAGCAAACTTTCGAAAAAGGCTGTAGACCATGCGCTGGATCTGGCCGACCTGACCGGCGCGGAAGTGGTTGCTCTCAAGGTAGTGCCCAAATACCCCCAAACATACTTCGAAGGCGGCGTCGCAGTCGAACCCAAGGAGGTGGCGGCCATCGAACAGCAATGGGTCTCAGAGGCGCAGGAAGCCGTCAACGCGGTACAGGCAGCCGGCCAAAAGCGTCAGGTCAAGGTCAAACCCATGACCGTGAAATCGGATCTGGTGGCAGAGGCCATCATATCTGCCGCCAAGCGCAGCAAGTGCGATCTTGTGGTGATGGCTTCGCACGGGCGCAAAGGGATCAAACGTTTGCTGCTTGGCAGCGAGACCCAGCACGTCCTGACTCATTCGCATATTCCGGTGCTGGTGCTGCGATAAGCCCTTCTCCGCTCTGCAAGTCGATCACGCGCTTCGGCGTTTTCCTTGGTGCGTGTTCCCTTGCGGGAGAACGTAGCCTCGTACTGATGGCGAAGCAAGTTCTTTGAGACCTTGCCCTCGGGAAAGACCACATCCCTGCTGCGCCCAACCAGCGGTACATACCCGTTGAGATTGCCCAGGTCTCAGCCTGCAAATTGGGGAGGACGCTTTTCCAGAAACGCCTGTATGCCTTCCCGATGCTCTCGGCTGTCGGCGTAGCCATAAGATGTGGCAATAATTGCCTCCACTGAGTTCCCCGCCTTCAGCGCCCGCATCGTTTGTTTGTTCAGGCGCGCTGCTTGGGGGCTGAGTGCACTCACCTGTCGCTCCAGTTGGTCAATGGTCTCTGCAAACAGGCCTGGCTCCACCAACTGCTGGAGAAACCCTCTGCGGTGCATCTCATCGGCACCAAGCACGGCACCGGTCAGCAACATCTCTCGAGCCGTTGCCTCCCCAAGGGCCTCGACAACGAGCTGCGCTTCGCGAGGGGCCATGGGGAAACCCAGCTTGGCAATCGGCGCACCAAAGCGCGCTGTTGGTAGTGAAAGGCGAACATCGCAGCAACTGGCCATCTCCACGCCAGCACCCATGCAATTCCCCCGTATCGCGGCAACCAAAGGCACGTCGCAGGTCAGCATGGCATTCAAACCGCCCCAGACGTCTTTCTCGTGAAACTCAGCCAAGCTCACCGGATCGAATCGAAAGCCGGGATACTCTGAAATATCCCCCCCTGAACAGAAGTTCTCGCCGTCGCCAGTCATCACCACTAGGCAGACATCCGGTTTCGATTGAATCTCTTCGAACACGCGCTTGAGGTCTCGCCACATTTGTCGCGTCATGGCATTGAACCTGGGCGGATTCGATACGCCTACTCTTGCCACGCCGTTCTCGATGCTGCAAAACACTGCCGGGCGCGTTTCGCTGTCCACCACGGTCATGCCGTCGCGCCGGCCAGCGGCTGAGAGCGCCCCCTCCACCACAACGCCACACCCGCGATGACCATGGGCACGCACAGCCACTGCCCCATGCTCATGCCAAGCGACAGATATCCCAGGTGGGCATCGGGCTCACGGAAGAACTCCGCTATGAAGCGGAAAACGCCATAGCCGACCAGGAACATGCCGGACACCTGCCCCAATTGCCGCGGCTTGCGCGCATACAGCCACAAGAGCACGAACAGCAGAAGTCCTTCCATCAGGAATTGATAGATCTGAGAGGGATGACGAGGCTCACTCCCAGCACCTCGAAACACCATGCCCCAGGGCAACGACGGATCCGTCACCCTGCCCCACAGTTCGCCATTGATGAAGTTGCCAATGCGCCCTGCAGCCAAACCTGTCGGCACGCAAGGCGCGATAAAGTCAGTCACAGCGAGAAACTGGCGCTGGCGTGACCGAGCGAACCACACCATGGCCAGCATCACGCCTATGAGGCCACCGTGGAAGCTCATGCCACCGTCCCAAACCTTGAAAATATCCAGCGGATGGGAAAGGTAAAAGGCCGGCTTGTAGAAAAGGCAATAACCCAGGCGCCCCCCGGCTACCACACCCATCACACCCAGGAACAGGATGTCCTCGACGTCGCGCTTGGTCCAAGGAGCAGGCTTGGCAATGGACGCGTAGGGTTCATGCCGCAGGCGACGAACACCGAGCAGCATGAACAACAGGAATGCAGCCAGATACGTCAGCCCATACCAGTGAACTTTGAATGCGCCAAGTTGAAAGGCGACCGGATCAATTTGAGGGTGAATCAACATGGTGGACCATTGTGCCCGCATTCCCTGCGGGCCATCATTCGGGATCCTCAGTCTTCCAACTGACTCAGGTCACGCACGGCGCCTTTGTCGGCGGATGTGGCCAGAAGCGCATAGGCTTTCAAGGCCGCCGACACTTTGCGAGGGCGAGGTTTCGCCGGCTTCCAACCCAGTTTGTCTTGCTCGACTCGACGCTTGTCCAGCTCTTCCTGCGACACGAGCACGTCGATGGTTCGGTTGGGAATGTCGATGCGAACCATGTCACCGTCGCGAACCAGACCGATGGCGCCGCCCGCAGCCGCTTCTGGCGAGCAATGCCCTATGGACAACCCAGAAGTACCACCAGAGAACCGGCCATCAGTTAGCAAGGCACAGGCCTTACCCAGCCCCTTGGACTTGATGTAAGAGGTCGGGTACAGCATCTCCTGCATGCCCGGACCACCTTTGGGACCCTCATATCGAACAATGACCACATCGCCGGCCTTGACCTGGTCGCTCAGAACGTGCTCCACCGCCTCGTCCTGCGACTCCACCACGTGTGCCGGTCCCTCGAACACCAACAACTCGTCAGCCACTCCGGCAGTTTTCACGACGCAACCATCGAGTGCGATGTTTCCATGGAGCACAGCCAGCCCTCCCTCTTTGGAGAAAGCATGCTCGTAGGAACGGATGCACCCTTCCGCACGATCTGCGTCCAGGCTGGGCCAGCGAGTGTTCTGACTGAAAGCCACCTGTGATGGAACTCCTGCAGGGCCAGCAAGGTAGAAATTCTTCACTTCGTCCGATGGGTTTCGCGCAATATCCCATTGATCGAGCGCCTCCTTCATGGAGCGGCAATGAACCGTCGGTACGTCAGTGTGCAGCTTCCCTGCCCGATCCAGCTCACCCAGAATCGCCATGATGCCACCCGCGCGATGCACATCCTCGATGTGATACTTGTTGGTGTTGGGCGCTACTTTGCACAGTTGGGGAACTTCACGCGACAGACGATCAATGTCCTTCATCGTGAAGTCGATGTTGGCCTCCTGCGCGATCGCCAACAGGTGCAGAATCGTGTTCGTGGAACCTCCCATGGCGATATCCAACGAGATCGCGTTCTCGAAGGCCTTGAAACCGACAGAGCGAGGCAGAACCGTTTCATCATCCTGCTCGTAGTATTTGCGGCACAGGTCCACTGCCAAGCGTCCGGCACGCTTGAACAGTTGTTCTCGGTCTGCATGGGTGGCCAACACCGTACCGTTCCCTGGCAAGGACAGACCCAAGGCTTCAGTCAGGCAGTTCATCGAGTTGGCCGTGAACATACCCGAGCAAGACCCACAGGTTGGACAAGCAGAACGCTCAACCTGAGCAACGGTTTCGTCTGAGACCTTGTCGTCAGCGGCCATGACCATGGCATCGATCAAGTCCAGCTTCTTGATCTCGATCGTCTTACCTGCGGCGTCAGCAAGCTTGGTCTTTCCGGCCTCCATTGGCCCACCAGAGACGAACACCACCGGTATGTTCAGACGCATCGCCGCCATCAGCATGCCGGGGGTGATCTTGTCGCAGTTGGAGATGCACACCAATGCGTCCGCACAGTGTGCGTTCACCATGTACTCCACCGAGTCCGCAATGATGTCGCGACTTGGCAGCGAATACAGCATGCCATCGTGACCCATGGCAATGCCATCGTCCACCGCAATCGTGTTGAACTCCTTCGCCACGCCCCCGGCCGCCTCAATCTCGCGCGCCACAAGCTGTCCAAGGTCTTTCAGATGCACATGACCTGGGACGAACTGAGTGAACGAATTGGCAATGGCGATGATCGGCTTGGCGAAGTCGTCATCTTTCATGCCCGTGGCACGCCACAGAGCACGGGCACCAGCCATGTTGCGACCAGCGGTAGAGGTCTTGGAACGGTAAGTGGGCATAGTAAAACACGGTCCGTGCAAAAGCGCCCCAGGGACCTGGAGCAGCCCATGGGAAGCACGAAGCCTTTATTCAGTTAAGAGCAGACGAGAACGATTATCGCGCAGAGCTTGAATCAGCGACGCTTCTTGACCTTAAGGCCCAGAGATTCGCGTTGTTTGTCAACGCGCTCTCGCTTGCGCTTCTCCATCTTCTCCATCGCTTTGCGTTTTGTGTAGCCGGTGGAGTCCGCCCAGGCCCACCAGACTGCAGCACCCGCGAATGGCGAGAGCACCCACCACCACGACCATTGGGCGACAGGATCGACGCCAAAATACTTCATTGCCAACAGCCCAAGGCCCAGCAACAACAAATACATCACACTCTCCAGTAAAGCCCAGATGAAGCCAGAAAGAAACTGTAACCGCAGGTTTCGGCTAGCCCCAGTTGGCTAGAATTGCGCTGTGAGCTTTGTCTAATGAGAACTTGAAGGACACAACGATGAAACGCGCTCTCCTGATTATGGCCGCTATGGCCGCAGTTTCGGCACCCGCCATGGCGGACGAAGCCTTGGCAAAGGCCAAGAACTGCATGGCATGTCACGCCGTTGACAAGAAGCTGGTCGGCCCAGCCTACAAAGAAGTCGCCAAGAAGTACGCTGGAAACGCCAAAGCAGCCGACATGCTTGCCACCAAGATCATGAAGGGTGGCTCTGGTGTTTGGGGCGCGATTCCAATGCCGGCCAACGCCCAGGTGAACGAAGCTGAAGCCAAGAAGCTGGCAGCGTGGGTGCTGAGCATCAAGTAACACCAAACTTACCTAAGCTTGGCCCAAGAAAAAGCCCGCCTGATGTTCAGGTGGGCTTTTTTCTGTCGCTATCACCCCACAGACCCCATACCGAACCGGTTCTGGTGACCACATCACATGGCTGCGCCATATGAGTGCTCCCCTGCCCCCAGCCATCGACGCTTCGCGCCAGCCACCTTGCGGTGGCCACTGGATCAGTTGGTCTGCGCCAACTGATCCAGAATGGCTGGGTTCTCCAGGGTTGAGGTGTCTTGGGTGACTTCTTCTCCCTTGGCGATGGACCGCAGCAGACGGCGCATGATCTTGCCGGAGCGGGTCTTGGGCAGGTTGTCGCCGAAACGAATTTCCTTGGGCTTGGCAATAGGTCCGATCTCCTTGCCAACCCAGTCACGCAGTTCTTTGGCAATGGCCTTGGCTTCGTCACCAGAGGGGCGTGCACGCTTGAGCACCACAAACGCCACGATGGCCTCGCCGGTCACGTCATCTGGACGACCCACTACAGCAGCTTCTGCCACCAGATCGGTCTTGCCCACCAGAGCGGATTCAATTTCCATCGTGCCCATGCGATGGCCGGAAACGTTCAGCACGTCGTCGATACGACCGGTGATACGGAAATAGCCGCGGTCGGCACTGCGCACCGCACCGTCGCCGGCCAAGTAGTAGCCGCCAAGTTCTTCAGGGAAGTAACTCTTCTTGAAGCGCTCAGGATCGCCCCAGATCGTGCGGATCATGGAAGGCCATGGCTTCTTGACCACCAGAATGCCGCCGGCACCGTTGGCCACATCACCGCCCGTCTCGTCGACGATGGCAGCCTCGATGCCAGGCAGAGGCAGCGTGCACGAACCTGGCACCAGCGGGGTAGCCCCAGGCAGCGGCGTGATCATGTGACCACCCGTCTCGGTTTGCCAGAAAGTGTCCACGATGGGGCAGCGCTCGCCACCAACATGGCGGTAGTACCACATCCAGGCCTCGGGATTGATAGGCTCTCCTACGGAGCCCATGATGCGCAGGCTCGTCAGGTCCCAATTCTTGGGATGCACTTTCTCGTCGCCCTCGGCGGCTTTGATCAGCGAGCGGATCGCGGTTGGTGCCGTGTAGAAGATCGTGCACTTGTGACGCTCGATCATCTGCCAGAAGCGGCCAGCGTTCGGGAAAGTTGGCACACCCTCGAAAACAATTTGTGTTGCGCCAGCGGCCAACGGGCCATAGGCCACATAGGTGTGGCCGGTAATCCAGCCAATGTCGGCGGTGCACCAGAACACATCGTCAGGCTTGATATCGAACGTCCATTGCATTGTGAGGTTGGCCCACAGCAGATAGCCTCCAGTGCTGTGTTGCACGCCCTTGGGCTTGCCCGTCGAGCCGGAGGTGTAAAGCACAAACAGCGGATGCTCTGCGCCGACCATTTCAGCGGGACATTCGGTCGACTGGCCTTCAAGAGCGTCGTGCATGAACACGTCGCGGCCTTCCACCATGTTGACATCGGTCTGGGTGCGCTGAAACACTATCACCGACTTGAGCGACTCGCATCCCCCCATGCCGATCGCCTCGTCCACAATGGACTTGAGGGGAAGTTCCTTGCCACCGCGCATCTGGTAGTTGGCTGTCACCACGGCAACGGCACCCGCGTCATGGATGCGCTCCTGCAAGGCTTTGCTGGAGAAACCTCCAAACACCACGCTATGGGTCGCACCGATGCGCGCACAAGCCTGCATGGCCACCACACCTTCGATGGTCATTGGCATGTAGATGACCACACGGTCGCCTTTTTGGACCCCCTTGGCCTTCAGAGCGTTGGCAAATTGGCTTACCTTTGCCAGGAGTTCCTTGAAGGTCACCTTGGTCACGGTACCATCGTCGGATTCAAAAATAATAGCGGTCTTATTTTCAACCGGCGTGCCCATGTGGCGGTCAAGGCAGTTGTAAGAGGCGTTGAGCTCGCCGTCGTCGAACCACTTGTAGAAAGGCTTGTTGGACTCGTCCAGCACCTTGGTGAAAGGTTTGCTCCAGCTCAAGGTCTCTTTGGCGAGTTTGCCCCAGAAGCCTTCGTAGTCCTTCTCTGCTTCGGCGCACATGGCCTGATAGGCGTCCATGCCCGAGATGCGTGCAGCCTTGACAATGGCCTCACTCGGTTCAAACACGCGGTTTTCGACCAAGGTGGATTCGATCGACGACGAAGGTGCGGACATGGGTAGTCTCCTCGGATATTTTCGGAACAATTGAGTTTGCGAATGTGCGCAAACGCTCTTACGAGCCACTTACACCGGGCAACGGCAAACCTCGGCTGGTCCAGATTGACCTGCCGGCCGCAAAGACGGTTTCAGCCCTCCTACAATACAGCAGCAGCCCTTTCGAGGGCGAGAACAACCGTTTCAACTTGCACACTTTTTCGACATGACCGCCCCACAGAAGGCCTCGGGAGGCCTAGCAGCACTTCCCAATCTCATTTTTGCCAGCCGCTGGCTGCAACTTCCGCTCTACATTGGCCTGATTGCCGCTCAAGCCATCTACGTGGTTCATTTCTGGGTCGAACTCGTCCACCTGGTGGAAGCCGCACTGGGCGACAAGGAAGCCCTGGCCATTCTGGTCAAGGCCGTCGGCTACCAAAGCGAGGCTGCAGTCACAGGGCTGAATGAGACCATCATCATGCTGGTTGTACTGGGCCTGATCGATGTGGTCATGATCAGCAACTTGCTGATCATGGTTATCGTCGGCGGATACGAAACCTTCGTCAGCCGCATGAAGCTCGAAAACCACCCCGACCAACCAGAGTGGCTCAGCCACGTGAACGCATCCGTCCTGAAGGTCAAACTGGGGACGGCCATCATCGGCATCAGTTCGATTCACCTGCTCAAGACCTTCATCAATGCGGCCAACTACGATCAGAAAACACTGATGTGGCAAACCGCCATTCATGTCACCTTCCTGCTAAGCGCCATGGCCATTGCCGCGACCGACCGCATCATTCACCCCGCCGGCCATAAACGCGACGACGTTCATTGACCCTTGAACGCCAGGTAACTTTCAACCGATTCTCAAAGAGGCGCAAGCCATAAGCGAAGCGCCGTAGTTCCCGGAGCCCCACCATGCCAACTGCCATCAAACAAGAAGATCTGATCGAATCCATTGCTGCCTCACTGCAATACATCAGTTACTACCATCCTGCTGACTACATTGCACACCTCGCGCGCGCCTATGACCGCGAGCAAAGCCCGGCGGCGAAGGACGCAATTGCACAGATTCTCACCAACAGCAAGATGAGCGCAACGGGTCACCGTCCGATTTGCCAGGACACCGGGATCGTCAACGTGTTCCTGAAAATCGGCATGGACGTTCGACTGGAGGGTTTCATCGGCAGCTTGGAAGATGCTGTCAATGAAGGCGTT
>JBNKNN010000169.1:0-26482 GCA_050293865.1 Hydrogenophaga sp.
CCATGCCCAGCCGCGCCCAATCACCCAGAGCGGCCTTGAGTTCACGCGCGAGCATGGGCACCTCAACCCCTGTCGAGACCATCATGGCACCTGCGACCTCCTCCACTGCTCGCGGCAATTTGTCCAGCCAGGCCGAGTGCATCAGATCGACAGACTCCGTGAACTGCCCCTGCGCCACCTGACCCAGATGATGGGCTTCATCCAGGACCAGGTAGCAGTCTTTTGGAGCAGGCAGGGCATGCAACCCCAACGTGGAGAGCAACAGGTCATGGTTGACCACAATGACTTGCGCCTGTGCCAAACGTTGACGCGCGCGGTAGTAGCTGCAACTGTTGTAGCTCGGGCAATGTTTGGCGGTACATGTATGGCGCTCGGCGGCTACGGCCGACCACAGGCCAGCCTCTGGAGGGTCGTCCAGCCGATCGCGGTCCCCATCCCATCGCCCGTCGTCAAGCATCTCTGTCCATTGGCGGTACTGGCTGGCACGCTCGTGCCAGGTATCAGCACTGGCAGCGCCACCCGCATGGGATTGATGTGCCTCGCTTTCGTCCAGACCAAACAGGTCGGCGGCCTCGGATTCGTCACCTCCAACCAGTTGGTCAAGCTTGAGACGGCAGACATAGCGACCGCGCCCTTTGGCCAAGGCGTATGCGAAAGGCTGTGGCAGCACGGATGCCAACGCAGGCAGGTCCTTGCTCATGAGTTGCTCTTGCAAAGCCACCGTGGCGGTGGATATCATGACTCGCTTCTGTTGCGCCAATGCCAGCGGAATGACGGTAGCGGCATAGGCAGCCGACTTGCCCACACCAGTGCCAGCCTGAACCACTGCAATGGCGCGACTCGTGTCTTCCGTCGACACGCCGGCGGCTGCACCGCCATCTCCACCTGCAGCCTCTGGCCACGCAACGGCGCTGAGTGCTTTGGCAATATGCTCGGCCATTTCGTGCTGGCCCTGCCGGGCGCGAAATCCGGGCAGACGACTGACCACCTGCTCAAACGACCCGAGCGCAAGGGCCTCACGCGCAATGGCACCGGAAGGGGCCATACCGTTACCGCCGGCGTGAGTCTCATCTGTTTGTATTCCGCCCGCTTGGGGATGCTCTGCGTTCATGTTGACAACATTGTCGCCGACAGCAGGCCCTGGCCTGCACCTTGCATACACAATGCAGAGAACACTTGGGAATATCTGCCAAACCAGCGCCGTCCGAAAACGGTCTTTTCCACGGAGAACTGACATGGTTACCCGCAAATCACCGCGCGCCAATACCCGACGCTCTGTCGCCACAGGGTCAAATGGAAAGCAGCAACTGGACCTTGCCCTGCAGGGCGGCGGTTCTCACGGCGCCTTTACCTGGGGCGTGCTGGAGCGCCTTCTGGACGAAGAATGGCTCGAAATTGCCGGAATCAGCGGCACCAGCGCAGGCGCCATGAACGCCGTGACCATGGCTGCCGGGCTGATGGACGACGGGCGAGAAGGAGCCAAACGCAAGTTGGAGCAGTTCTGGACCAGCGTGGCGTCGAATGCACCATTTGATGTCGCCGCCATGGCACAGCCCATCTGGGAGGCGGCGCTGCCATGGTGGAACGCTTGGATGTCGCCGCTTCAGCAGTACATGAATTTTGTCGGCTCACACATTTCTCCTTACCAGTTCAACCCGCTCAACCTCAACCCTTTGCGCAGGATTTTGGAAGATACGGTGAATTTCGAGTCGGTCCGCTCGTGCCACAAGTCCAACCTGTTCATTGCAGCGACCCACGTCACCACGGGGGAACTCAAGGTCTTCAAACAATCCGAGCTCACAGTGGACATGGTGCTGGCATCGGCATGCCTGCCCATGCTGTTTCAGGCAGTAGAGGTCGAAGGCCAGGCATACTGGGATGGCGGCTATGCAGGCAACCCGACACTCATGCCTCTGGTAGCCAAGACGAGAGCCGACGACCTGCTTCTGGTGCAGATCAATCCCACCGAACGCGACGAATTGCCAACCAAGGCCATGGACATCATGGACCGAACGGATGAGGTGACCTTCAACGCATCTTTGCTCAAGGAGCTCAAGGCATTGGCTTTGGTCAAGACCTTGATTGACCACTCCGGCTGCCCGAAGGAAGAGAGTGAGGAAGCGGATTTCTTCCGTCGTGTGGAGCGCCTTCGGCTGCACCGCCTGGCAGGAGACGACGCTTTGGTCCGCCTGGGAGCCGCCACCAAACTCAAGACAGACTGGCCATTCATATCAGGCTTGCGAGAGGCGGGAAGGGCTGCCGCCGGCCAATGGCTGCAAGAACACGCCCAAGACCTGGGCAAACGATCGAGCTATCCATTGCCGGACGTCATGGCATCCATCCGCCAAAGCTGACCGCAGCGTAAAAATGGGAAAGTGAAAACAGAAAGAAAACGAAAAAGTCTCAAGCTCAAAAAGGGCGGCAAATGAGACGCTACTGTCAGCAAAGGCGTGCAACAAGCGCGGTAGGATGATCAGGCCATGAAAACATTCGATGCCCTAGCCACACGTGATGCCTTGCCGTTTGACCGCCTGATCAAACAGCTGCGCGAGCGCTTTGTTTCAGGATGCGAGGTTCCGCCACGGCAGGTGCTCGAACTCCCGGCAGCGTCTGGTCCCGGAGAGAACAGCAAGATGACTTCGCTGATCATGCCGGCCTGGACCACTGGCCACTACTACGGCGTGAAGATAGTGAACATTGCCCCGGGTAATTCGGCACTGGGCTTGCCTGGACTGCATGGTCATTACCTGCTTTTCGATGCCCGGACGGGCGCACCACTGGCACAACTGGACGGTGACGAAATTACCGCCCGGCGCACCGCTGCGGCGTCTGCTCTGGCCGCATCGTATTTGTGTCGCGACGACAGTCAGCATTTGCTGGTTGTCGGTGCAGGCAAGGTGGCCCGCTTGTTGCCCGAGGCTTACGAAGCAGCAGTGCCCAGCGTGGCGAAGATAAGTGTATGGGCCAGGCGAGGCGAAGAGGCCAAGGCCGTGGCCAAGGAGTGGTCTGGGCAACTCGGCATCAATGCCTATGCGACAGACTCGCTGGAGAAGGCCTGCGCGGAGGCGGACATTGTGTCTTGCGCCACCATGGCGACGTCCCCCCTCATTCGGGGGCATTGGCTATCGGGAGGTTGCCACCTGGATTTGATCGGCGGCTTCACTCCTGGCATGCGCGAAGCCGACGACGCCTGCTTCGAAAATGCCCGTATCTTTGTGGACACCGAGGAAGCACTGCAAAAAAGTGGCGATCTCATCAGTCCGATGTCTCGCGGTATTTTTTCTGCGGACGACGTGCGCGGGACCTTGACCACGCTGTGCAAGGGGGTCGCGGTCGGGCGACGCTCGGCGCAGGACCGCACCGTTTTCAAGTCAGTTGGAACAGCCCTGGAAGACCTGGCCGCAGCGATTCTGGTCTACGAATCCGCTGCCTGAACGCGTCCATATCAGGACAAGAGGCTCTCTCAGGCCTTTTCGATCGGTTTCTCGGGCACCTTGGACAGCTGCGCAGCCAAGTCCAGCAAGCGCATCTTGCTGCTGTAGTAGCGATCAAGCCGCCACTCCTTGAGCACTTCCACGGCAAGCTCGAAGTTCTTGAAGTTCAGGCTGTAAAGCTTGGGTACCGATATCTGTCCCTCGGTCTCCAATGCCACGACCAATTCAGACAACGCCTTGGCGTCGGCATTGTCAGGGTTGCTTTCGATGTACTTTCGCGCAGCCTTGATCGCAATCATGATGAATGTCCTTCCTCCACGCTTCGTCCCGTTTGTCCGAAGCAAAACACGGTCAACCCTTCTCAGGGTTGACCCTAGGAGCGAGAGCATATCGCAACAGATCGCTTCCAACTGTGAAATACACATGACAATTTTATGACACCCCCTGGCAGATCTGCGAGGGGGGTCTGCTCATACGGAAAAACCGGCCTTTGTCACCGAATGGCAATACGCCAACCCCAATATGGCTCTCATCGCCATCTGCATGAAAGCCATACTATGGAAAAGGAAGCAGCCGTTGCTTCGCTTGGTCAGTCTTCTCTGCTCTTGCCGGCTTGGATCAAGGCAGCACTTCATGCCAACGATCGACTGAAACTCTATCTTTCGGTGCTGCAGCTCGCCGTCCAACATGCCGCCCAGCCGAGCGCGCCGACGCACGACTGGGAGCGCGATCTCACTCGCGTTGGACTGAGCAACGCTCACTGGCTCAAGGAGTTCACCCGAGGCGCGTATTTTCAGGATCAGGCCTTGGTGCTTCCCCACCTGGTTCAATGGCTGGACGCCATGCGCGCTGACCTCAACACCATGGCGCGCCCACTGTGCGATCTGCCCGGCACTCAGGACAAGGAGCTTTCCAATCGCAAAGACGCCTGGCTCAAGCGCCTGGATTCGTGGCAAGAGGAAGAAGGTCTGCAGGCCGAGTCCATCAAGGCACTGACGCATGGCAACAGGCAGTCGGGTGACAGCTTCCACCTTCTGGTGATGGACCTGCACAAGGCCCTGAATGCCATGGCCTCGGAAGTGTCGACCGAAGACATTGAAGGTGCACATGTCTGGCAAATCGACCAAGGGGACCGTGAACTGATTCGGGCCTTCATGCGCGGCCTGAACCGAACTGCCCCACTCAAATTCGACCATCCAGGTCTGGCCACCGCCATCACGCGCGACCAGAGCAAGCTGCTGATACAGAACGACATCGGCACCAACGACGCACACGTACTGGTCATCGAGGTGGAAGGTGACACGATCACGCTGACGTATTCAGATCTGCACGCCACACGCTTTCGCTTCTTCCGCCGCCTGTTGGAAGAGTTGGGATACCAGTGGAGTGTGACTGAGCCACAGACCCACAACGATCTCAACGCTGGCAAACCTTACTGGCTTGGACAAGCGCAGTTCCATGCCCGCAGCCAACCTGTTCTGCTTGAGGCTCTGAGTGCCACCGCGTCGCGCATCGTATTCGTCATCGACTGGAATCGAGCACGCAAGCGCTTGCAACTCTTCGTGCGAAAACCATTGGCGATCGAGTTGCTTGAAGAAGCCGCCCGAACCGAGGTGGGCCATATGGCCTGGCTGATCGCGGGCGGCGATCGAATGATCTTTGAGGCAATGCAGTCGGTCGACAATGAAGCGTTCCGCATTGGAGACCGGCTCGACCAGGTTCTGGGCGAGCAAGCCACACGCCAGTTCTTGCAAGCTCTGCTTCGAACCGCCAGCCTCGCGCTCAGAGCGCACCAACCGGCCTCGCAGGTCGCAGACGAAGCGCGCATGCTTCTGGCCAGGGCGTTGCGACAACGCTCGTTCGAGTTCGACTTGCTGGCAGAACACGCAGCATACTGCCATGCCCTTGCGTTGTCGCTCAGCGACACGCTGGAGCAGACAGACATCCAAGATGCCGACGCGGCTTCGGCTCGGGCGAAAGGTTGGGAACTGCAGGCAGACCATCTGCTCACTGAAGCGCGAAAACGCGCAGAACGACAAAAGCGCTGGGCACCCATGTTGGAAGTTCTTGACCACATGGATGATGTGGCCGACGAGTTGGAGGAAGCCAGCTTTGTGTGCTCCATGGCTCGAGCTGCGTCCCTGCCATCGATGGAAACATCCGTCGCCAGCGCCTTGCAGTTGCTGGCCAACACCACCCTGGAGGCCATCCAGGATCAGGTCAAAGCAATTGAAATCGCTCGCCAGATGATCGATGGCGCAGAGTCATCCGATGCCGAGGCGTTTCTTCAAGCCTTATGGAGGATGTTGAAAGCCGAGCGCATTTGCGACGAGATGCTTAGAACGGCGCGCCGGGCCATAGTTGACAGCATGGCCAAACAACCAGTGCTCTACGCATTGACCACCGAATTGGCAGACCACATCGAAAACACCACCGACCATCTTCTTAGCGCTGGTTATGCGCTGCGTCGAATCGTGTTTCAACGCATCGGAGTTCCCACATGAAGAACGCATCGCACTGGCCCAGACATTTCTATCTCATCGCCCGTGGATTCCCACCATGCAATCAGCAAAATTCCCTGCCTGCAACCATGGGCAACAAAGCCTTCAATCTTCTGAAGATGGCATCCATTGGGCTGCGCGTTCCACCCGCATTGGTCATCGGCACACACTATGCCGAGCACGCACAGGACTGCCTGCTTCCACTGAGCACCATCGGTGTTCCCGCACTCGATGCCGCCACTGGTCTACAGTTTGGCGACCCAAAACGGCCCTTGGTCGTATCCGTCCGGTCGGGAGCCCCTATCTCCATGCCCGGCATGATGGAAACGTTGCTCAATGTCGGACTGAGCGAATCCACCTTGCCCGGTCTGCTTAGGCAGACGGGCAACCCGCGCCTCGTGTGGGACGCCTACCGTCGCCTGATTGCCACCTACGCGGAAGTCGTGGAAGGCGTCGACGGCAGCGTATTCGACGCAGCCATCACCCAGATGTGTCAGGGCCGAGACGAGCGATTGCTGGACTTCAACGAGCTTCGCTCCCTCAGCCGCGTGTTTCTGGCCTTGTTCGAGCAGCATGTCGGACGCGCGTTCCCTCAGGATGTGAAGCAGCAGCTCAACGGAGCGGTACAGGCAGTTTTCGCGTCTTGGAACTCGGACAAAGCGAAGACATACCGCCGCTTGAACCAAATTGACTCGCACATCGGCACTGCCGTCACGATTCAACAAATGGTGTTCGGAAACGCAGGCAGCCACTCTGGCGCTGGCGTGGGATTCACCCGAAACCCCATGGACGGTCGGCCGGCTCTCTGGGTGGACTTTCTCTCCAACGCGCAAGGCGAGGATGTCGTGGCTGGTCAGCGCAACGCCCGTGGCCACGAAAGCCTTGCACACTCGCAGCCTCAAGTCTGGCATGAGTTGCAAGACGCCGCCGCGCAACTGGAAAAGCATTTTCAAGACATGCAGGACTTCGAGTTCACCGTCCAGAATGGCACCCTCTACATGCTGCAGACCCGCGCTGGAAAGCGCATGCCAATGGCCGCCGCCCGCATTGCGCTGGACTTGCTGGAAGAAGGGATCATTGACGCCCAAACGGCTACCGCCCGCACCAAAGGCATTGGCATCGACGAGCTGTCACGTCAACACATCGTGGCCGATAGCGCAAGCCCCGAGACAGAGGTGCACGCGCTGGCAGAAGCAGCCACCGCCTGCCAGGGTATTGCTGTTGGCGTCGTCGCGCTGGACGAAGCGGCAGCGCGACGATACAACGAACAGGGCCAAGCCGTGGTTCTGGTGCGCCAGGACGCCCAGACCAGCGACATCGCTGTGCTTGATGTGGCTCAGGGGTTGTTGACACAGCGTGGCGCGCGTACCTCCCATGCGGCGGTGGTCGCTCGCCAGCTGGGCAAAGTCTGCCTGGTGGGCTGCGACGCGCTGCACATCGACATGCGACAGCGCGTGATCGAGATCCAGGGGCATCGCCTGATAGAAGGCGACTGGATCACGCTCGATGGAAACGAGGGACGGATCTATACGGGCCAGGTCCACAGCGAAGCCGTACCAGACCAAACGCTGATCGCGCGACTGGACACTTTGCGCCAACGGGGAGGCACACAGGTAGTCACGCCGCGTGCTGAAGCCAACGCCACCACCATCGAAGACAACTCATGACCCGAAACCCGATTCCGCTACACCTTCAAGGAAAGAAGGGCTTGATCGTTGGCCTGGCCAACGAGCACAGCATTGCCTGGGGGTGCACGCAAGCCACCCATCATCTCGGCGCGCAGTTGGTGACGTCCTGCCTCAACGACAAGGCACGACAATGGGTCGCACCATTGACGGACGGCATTGGGGTATCCCTGCACACCTGCAATGCAGCTGACCCGGCTGAGCTGAAGTCCCTGGTGGACGCTGCAGTGGATGAGATGGGCGATCTGGACTTCATCATCCACTCCATTGCCTGGGCGCCGATGCATGATCTGCACAGCGATGTCACGCAGACCTCGCGCCAGGGATTCAACCAGGCCATGGAGATTTCCTGTCATTCGTTCGCCGAACTGGCGGCACTCTGTGCCCCGCACATGCCGCGCGGCGGCAGCATGCTGACAATGACCTATCTGGGTGCAGAGGAAGCAGTCCCCCACTATGGACTGATGGGCCCAGTGAAGGCAGCGCTGGAATCCATGGTCCGCTACATGGCGCTGGAGTTGGGCGAGCGCAACCTTCGTGTACACGCCGTTTCTCCAGGCCCCATTCATACCCGCGCAGCTTCCGGCATCGACCACTTCGACGAGCTGGCCCATCACGCCAAGGAGAAATCTGCCTTGCGGCGGCTGGTCACGCTGGAAGAGATCGGCGGCTTGTGCGCATTTCTGTGCAGCGACGCCGCCTCTGGCATGACGGGGCAGACCATCTATGTGGATGCTGGCTGCCACGCCATGGCTTGATCCGCCCTCGAACCCAACCCATCGCAACGTCACCGCACGCCCGGGAGCCACACACCATGGACACCAAAGTCAATTCGACTTTGATGGACGAGACATCAAACGATGCGTTCATCGAAAACCATACCTACGACGAGCTGAAAGTCGGTCAGAGCGATCGGCTGATGCGTACGCTACAACCAGAGGACATTCAGGCCTTCGCCGCTGTCTCGGGCGATACCAATCCTGCTCACCTCGACCCCAGCTACGCCAATGACACCTTGTTTCATGGCGTGATCGCGCATGGCATGTGGGGCGGCGCACTGATCTCAGCGTTGCTCGGCACCCGATTCCCCGGCCCCGGCACCATCTATCTGGAGCAATCGCTTCACTTCAGCCGGCCAGTCCGCATTGGGGATACATTGGCAGTGACCGCCACAGTCACAGAGATGGACGACACCAAAAAGCGCGTACTGCTCGAATGCGAAGTCCGAAACCAACATGGTGACAAAGTGCTGCACGGCCACGCCCGTGTGCTGGCACCCACCACCAAAGTGCGACTGCCTCGCCTGCACGCACCACGCATTCAATTGTTCGATCCCGAAGCACGATTCGCCGAGTTGCTGGCTCTGGCCAAGGGCTTGCCCGCACTGCGGTGCGCCGTGGTTCACCCTTGTTCATTGGAAACCTTGGGCGCTGCCGTCGACGCGGCCCAGCGGGGGCTGATCGTTCCGCACCTGATCGCGCCCGAGGCACGCCTTCGGCGAATGGCCGACGAAGCTGGATTGGACCTGGCAGACATACCCATCGTCGACACACCGCACAGCCACGCCAGCGCCGCAGCGGCGGTGACCATGGCCGCAGAAGGAAGGGTGGAATCTCTGGCCAAGGGCAGCCTGCACAGCAGCGAATTCCTCTCTGCCATTCAGGCAGAAGCCGGGCTTCAAACCGGTAGAGCCTTGTCGCACGTGGCGCGCTTTGAGGTGCCCTTTCACCACAAGCCCATCCTGCTCACAGACACGGTTCTGAACGCGCAGCCCTCGTTGGAAACGAAGGCGGACATCGTGCGCAACCTGATCGATCTGGCCGTGGCGCTGGGCATTGGCTCACCTCGCATCGCTTTGCTCAGCGCGTCGGAGACGATCACACCGCACGTGGTCTCGTCCATGGACGCGGCGGCCTTGTGCAAGATGGCTGAGCGTGGTCAGATCGAGGGTGCTGTGCTCGATGGACCGCTCAGCTTCGACTCGGCCCTGTCGGTTCACGCAGCACAAATTCACCAAATCGGCTCAACGGTGGCAGGACATGCCGACGCCTTGGTCGTTCCCGGCCTCGAGAGCGGTCACATGCTGGGCCGTCAACTGGAGACCCTGGGTGGCGCCAGCAGCGCCGGTGTGCTTATGGGTGCACGCGTGTCAGTGGCCATGGCACATCGCACCTCGCCCCAGCGCAGCCATGTGGCCTCATTCATCCTCGCCAGCCTCGTGGCGCATGCGCGCCGGACGCAACTGATGCCTCACCACTGAAGCGCACAGACAGCGTCCCGGGAAGTCGAAGAAACCGCGCAGCCGCAAAGCAGAAACCCGGCGCACCTTCTCACGAAGGTAGCTGCCGGGTTTTCGTTTCTGTTGCCTCAGCGGATAACGCACCGAACAGGCAGTGCGTCAGTGGGACAGTGGGTCTGTCCGCTGCATTCAAGGCGCTCAGTCGTTGTAACGTACCATCACATACTGCCCTGGCGCCTGGCCCAGATCCGGGTCATGCGAAGGCACTCGGGCGGGCACCTGCTGACCACTGCCCTGCGCAATCAACCATTGGCTCCACTCTGTCCACCAACTTCCCTCACGCAAATCGGCATTGGCACGCAAGGCGCTTGGTGACGGGCGTGGGGCATTCTTTGCGGTCGTCATGCAGCGAAAGTGCCGACGGGCATGTCCAGGTTCAGACACGATTCCGGCGTTGTGTCCGCCGCTGGTCAGAACAAAGCGCACGTCGCCGCTGACCAACTGATGAATCTTGAACACCGATGTCCAAGGCGAAACATGGTCCTTTTCGGTGCCGACAACAAACATGGGGGAATGAATATCGCGCAGTGACAGCGCGCGCCCGTCAAACGAATAGCGTCCGGCCGCCAGGTCGTTGTGCAAGTACAAGCGGCGCAAATACTGGCTGTGCATCAATGCCGGCATGCGAGTGACATCGGCGTTCCAGGCCATCAGGTCATTGCCGTGAATGGCCTCTCCCATCAGCACCGAGTGGATTTGTTGCGCCCAAACCAGATCGCGCGCATGCAGAAACTGAAACGCCCCGCCCATCTGGCGGCCTGTCAGGTAGCCCTTTTCTGCCATCAGGTCTTCGAGCAATGTCACCTGCGCTTCGTCGATCAGAACACCGATCTCGCCAGGTTCGGTGAAGTCAGTCTCTGCCGCCAGCAAGGTCACACTGGCCAACCAATCTTTGTATTTCTCCTGGTCCGATTGCAAATGCGCAGCAGCCATCGCGGCAAATGTCCCCCCCAGGCAATAGCCTGTCAGATGCACTGGCGCGAGCGTTTCAGAATGAATGTGTTGCAGTGGCTCGATCACGCCTTGGCGCACGTACTCGTCGAACTCCAGCAGGCCATCTGACGCATCCGGATTTCGCCAGGACACGATGTACACGGTGTGCCCCTGCCCAACCAACCATCGCACCATAGAGTTGTGCTCGGACAAGTCCAGGATGTAGAACTTCATGATGCACGAGGGCACGATGAACACCGGATTCTCGTGGACTGCTTCGGTGCTGGGACTGTACTGGATCAGCTCCACCAGATGGTTGCGGTAGACCACTTCACCCGGCGTCATGGCAAGACCTTGGCCAGGAGCCAATGCAGGGACATCGCCCTCGCCCGTCGGCAGGCCCATGCGCTGACGCCAGCCTTCAAGCCAGTGGCTGGCACCACTGCGCAGGCTTTCGCCACGGGTCTCGATGGCACGCTCAATGGCGGCCGGGTTGGTGACCAGACTGTTGGCTGGCGACAATGCATCCATCCAGCGGCTGGCAAAGAAGCGCATCTGCTCGCGCGCATGAGGAGATAGCCCGCGCAAATCCACAGCCTCTGTCCACCAGTTTTCGCCCGCTTCGTTGGCATCACGCCACCAGCGCCAGGGCCACTGGTCCCATTCGGGTTGAGCGTACAGAGGGTCTGACGAAGAAGCGGCCCGACGCGGCGCTTCAGTGCCTTCGGCAGGTTCGCTTGCCTCGGCGCCGGGTGCCGCCCAGGGCCAGTTGCCCGACAGCTTTCCCCACTCCTTGCCCCACCACAGCAAGCCCTCCTGCTGTGCCTTGGCCATCAACCGCGCCTGGGCGCCAGGCGACAAGGCCAGGCAAGTCGCCCATTCGTGCATGGCACGGGAGAGAGAGCCCGGCGCAAGGCCATTGGAAAAACGGGACAGCGCTGTGTGCGCCAATCGGTCCATCTGGTCAGCTGCGTGTCGCAGAGCCAGTCCCTCCGGAAGAATATCTGGGTTCAAGGCTTGGTTCATGATCACCCTGGTTGTTCGATTCGATTGCGCAAGTTTGCTATGAAACGCCAACCCTAGTCTCGCCTTGTGTCACTTCTTTGAAACCGGGCGGTCATCCGCCAGACGGTATGTCACACCCTGGCCTCGGTGGAAAGGGAATGCAACAAGGGAAGAAAATGCGACAGCGATGGGGTGCTCACGCCGGCGACTTTGGCAAGATCGTCGTAGCGGCGCAAACGGACAGCCTCGGTCGCGAAGGGTTGCGCGGCGAAACGACGCGCCTGCCCCTCCTCAAAGACACCGCCTTGCTTGTCCAGGCTGTGCCTGGATGCCGGCGACAGGGTTTCCCAATAGCCGGCATCCTCGAAGCACAGGTAACGTTTGGCATCCACATGCAGCCGGATGGGTTCCAGCACCGCATCGGGGAAACGCTCGCGCAAGAACGGCAGTACCAGGAACTGATGCAAGTCGTCCTCGCGTTGATCGTGTTCTGCAGCGTCATCGCGTTCGGCAGCGAGCAAATGCCCCAGGTCATGCAGAAGGCAGGCAGCAACCGTGGCGTCGCTCTCACCTGCCTCCTGTGCCAAGGCCGCGCATTGCAAAGCATGATCCAGCTGGCTCACTGCCTCGGAACCGTATTGATTGACGCCGCGGCGCAGCATCAGTTGTTCGATGTCATCGATGCTCAAGGACATGGCTATCTCTTCCACTTCAAATCATGATCTTGCGGATACGGGCGGAAATCAGGTCTATCACCATCACCGTGAACACGATGATGATCATCACTGCAGCGGTTTCAGCGTACTGAAAGCCCCGAATGATTTCCCACAGCACCACGCCAATGCCACCTGCCCCCACCATGCCGACGACGGAGGCCGACCGAACGTTGGATTCAAAGCGGTAGAGCGAAAAGGAAACCCACAGCGGCATCACCTGCGGGATGACGCCATAGACGATCTCGTGCAGTGCTGAAGCGCCTGTGGAACGAATGCCTTCCACCGGCTGAGGATCGATGGCTTCGACGGCTTCGGAGAAAAGTTTGGCCAGAATGCCTGCGGTGTGTATCCACAAGGCCAGAACACCCGCAAAAGGCCCCAAGCCCACGGCCACGACAAACAGCATGGCAAATACCATCTCGTTGATGGCCCGGCATGCATCCATGAACCTGCGCACCGGTTGGTAGACCCATACAGGCGCGATATTCGACGAAGCCAGCAAACCCAAGGGCACAGCCGTCACCACGGCCAAGGCTGTGCCCCACACCGCGATCTGCAGCGTGATGAGCATTTCATCTACGTACAGACGCCACTGGGAAAAGTTCGGAGGGAAGAAGTCGGCCGCAAACTCCGCCATATTGCCCGAGTCGCGAATCAACTCCATGGGCCGCATGTCCGCGCCCTTCCATGAGACGGCCAGAATCAGCAAGACGGCCGCCCAGGAAAAGTACCAGGCCAGACCGTGCCGACTTCGGGCCGCCGCTTCGTTCAGCGCGGACAACTCCGCATGGGGAAGGCGCGACACGGGGAGGGAGGCGGGGGTCGACATGGCAAATGGGCGCGAGGCAACAGAATTTGAAACAAGGCCCCGACTTTCCTTGCGGAGAGACGGGGCCTGAGGCAAAGGCGGCTTACTTCAGAGCAGCCAGTTTCTGGTCGATGGCAGCCAGCTGAGATTTCTTGTCATCAGCAGAGAGGGAAGCGTCGGCTTCGATCTTGTTGCGCTTGGAAAACAGAGCCAGTTGGCGAATGGGCTTGAGCTGATCGTTGGTCGAAGGCTTGAAGCCAGAGATCTTCGAGAGCTTCATCAGGTTGGCCTTTTCAACATCGTTCTGGCCGTAGCTGTAGAAGAAATCCTTGATCTTGGCCTTGGTGCCTTCTGGCAGATCCTTGCGCATGACCAGCGGGTCGGAAGGAATCAGGGGCGATGTCCAGACGACCTTGATCTGCTCGAACTTGGCAGGATGGTGCTCTTTGACCTTTTCCAGGTTTTCACTGTTATTGGTCGCCACGTCAACTTGCTTGTTGGCCACAGCCAGCGCGTTGGTCTCGTGGTTGGCGCTGCGCATCAGCTTGAAATGCTCCTTGCCATTGATATTGTTCTGGGCAAAGACATAGAAGCTGGGCACCAGGAAGCCGGATGTGGAATTGGGATCGCCAATGCCAAAGGTCAGGCTTTTGCCATTTTTGAGCACGTCATCCATGGTCTTGAGCGGGCTGTCCTTGTGCACGATCAGGTGCGAGTAGTAACCCTTGGTCCCGTCTGCATTGACCATCTGGGCAAAGATCTCACCATCTGCACGATCAACGGCTTCCATGGCGGACTTGTTGCCAAACCAGGCCACTTGCACCTTGTTGAAGCGCATGCCTTCGATCACGCCAGCATAGTCGGATGCGAAGAAAGGCTTGACTTCCATACCCGTCTTCTTGGCCAGGTCGTCAAGAACGGGCTGCCAGTCGCTGCGCAGATTCTGCGAGGACTCGGTGGAGATGATGCCGAAGTTCAGCGTCTCGGCGTAGCTGGCCGACACAGACAGGCCAATGGCCAGGGCGACAAATGTCTTCTTGATCATGATGATGGTTTCCTGTGGATGAAACAGTTTCAGTTCAGGTTAGGTGAGGAGAGGTGAAGAACGGCGCAACACATCACTGCGTCCCGGGCTGCAGTCGTGCGTTCGCTGTGAGAAATACCGGAAAGCTGCCTTCAAGCTGATCAGGCAGCCTCGGCATAGGGTTGTGGCCAGGCCATGTGGCCTGCACCATGAGGCTGTTTGGCTGAAGGCGCCAGCATGGAACTTCCATTGAGAATTTCATCTGCCTGCATGCCGTAGAGATCACGCAGCATGGCTGGGCTGAGCTCTTGCGCCGGGCCGTCGAACACGACCTTGCCCTGGTTCAGGGCGATCACCCGCTTGCAATAGCGCAGAGCCATGTCCACCTGATGCAGTGACACCACCACGGTGCACCCGTCCTCGCGGTTGATGGTCGAGAGAATTTCCATGACCTTGCGAGACGACTCCGGATCCAGGGAGGCAATGGGTTCGTCCGCCAATACCAGGCGGGCCTTCTGCACCAACGCACGAGCGATGGCGGCACGCTGTTGCTGACCACCGGACAGCGTGGACGCTCGTTGCCCATGGCACTCTGCAATGCCCACACGGGAAAGCGCTTCGATGGCCAGCGCACGTTCGTCGCGATTGAACCAACGCAACCAGCCCCGCCACTGGGGCATTCGATTGAGACAGCCCACCATCACATTGACCAACACTGGCAGACGATCAACCAAATTGAACTGCTGGAACACAAAACCGATGTCGGCGCGCACCTTGCGAACGTCGGGTTGCACGCGCCCTTCACGCTGCACACACCGACCCTGAACTTCAACCAGGGAGCCAGGCGCTGTATCAGCAGGCATCAAGCCCGCGACGTGGCGCAGCAACGTGGACTTCCCAGAACCCGATGCGCCGATCAAAGCGACCATTTCGCCCTGCCCGATCTCCAGGTTGATATCCTGCAGTGCTCGCTTGCCATCGGCGAATGTCTTGTTCAACTGTTGTATGCGAAGTGCCATTGCCTTGCTCCGTTGTGCGCGGCTTTCGCCCCGCCGTCAATATGTCTAGACAGGTGCAGTGTGGATCGCGAATGTGAAAGTCTCTTGACAGCGTGAGGAAATTTGCGTGTCAACCAGCATCAAAGGACGCGCTGGCCTTCACGCCATACGCCGCGCACGACTGCTTGGCGGTGTCCTCCAGGCAGGTCAACCAACTTCACCTGCAAGAGATCTGCGCGTTTGCCTTCTGCGATCTCACCTCGGTCGTGCATGTCGCAAGCGCGGGCCGGGTTGAGACTGACCAGCGCCACAGCTTCCGGCAACTTCAATATCCCATCGTCCACCAGGCGCGTCACGGCGCTGAGCAGGCTCCCCGGCACATAGTCGGACGAGAGAATGTCAAGCAGATCAAGTCGCGCCAACTCCGCCGCAGCCACATTGCCCGAATGCGATCCTCCGCGCACCACATTCGGCCCCCCCATCACGGTGAGCATGCCGCGACTGTGCGCGGCCCTGGCAGCCACCACCGTGGTGGGAAACTCCGACACCGATGCGCCTTCTTCATGGGCTTGCGCCACGTGGGCTTCGGTCGTGTCATCATGACTGGCCATCGCAATGCCATTGGCCTGGCAATAGTCGACAAAGTAGTTGCGATGCGGCTGGACGTACTTGGCCTGCAACTCGGTGGCACGTTCCAGCTGCTCCAGAAACTTGGCCTCGCTCCAGCCCTTTTTGCCCGTGTAGTAAATGCGGGCCTTCTCGATGTTCTCCCACTGACGCTGCCCCGGCGTGTGATCCATCAGTGAAATCAGGGACAGTCTCTCGTGGCCATGGAAGGGCTCGAACAAATCAATGGTGTTCGGCGCGGGCAACTCGCATCGCACGTGCAAGTGGTGGTCCGCCCGCAGCAAACCTTCTTTTGCGCAACGATCGATTGCAGCGAGCGTCTTGTCCCAGGTACCACCGCGCAGGGCTTCCGGATCGGCATCGCCCACACCCAGAGCGTCAAAGACCGTCGTGATACCCGCAGCCGCCACTTCAGCGTCGTGTGCCAGTAGCGCTGGCATTTCTTCCCATTGAACTTTTGGCCGCGGCATCAGATGACGCTCGAAGTTGTCGGTGTGAAGTTCGATCAGGCCCGGCATCAGGTAGTCACCCTCCAGGTCGATACCGCCAGGTGCGGCGGTAGCGCCTTCACCGATGGCGGTGATCTTTCCGTTCGCCACCGAGACACTGCCCCGCACCACTTCGTGGGGTAGCACGATCTGTGCATTGCGAAATACCGTTGACATGCTCATGTTGCGCTCCGGAAAGCCGTGATGTCTTGCCGCCGCGTGGCCACTGCGTCGCCCACATTGCGGTCATGAAAGATACCGACCATCGCCGCGCCGCGGGCAGCGGCTTCACGGATCAGTTCGATGACGGTCTGGGAATTGGTGGGGTCCAACGAGGCTGTTGGCTCATCGAGCAGCAGCAGAGGCCGTGGGCGAATCATGCTGCGCGCGATGTTCACCCGTTGCTGTTCGCCGCCCGAGAATGTGGCCGGCGGCAGCGACCACAGGCGCTCAGGAATGCGTAGCCGACCCAGCCAGCGCCCCGCTTCGGCCTGGGCAGCCTCATGGCTCAAGCCGCCGCCTTCACCCTCGCTGCACAATGGCTCGGCCACCACGTCCAGTGCGCTGACACGGGGGATCACGCGCAAAAACTGGCTTACATAGCCGACCGTGTCCCGGCGCATGCCGACCAACTGCCGCGGGGTCGCCTGGGTCACATCGAGGTATTCACCGTCAGCGAGGCGGACACGGATCTGGCCCTGGCTGGCACGGTAGTTGGCGTAAATGAGCTTGAGCAAAGTGCTCTTGCCCATGCCGGATGGGCCGTCGAGCACCACGGTCTCACCCGGGTGAACAATGAGGTCCACACCACTGAGCACATCGAGGCACGTTTGACCTTGCTGGTGTAGCGTGAATCGCTTGGCGACCCCTGTGATATCGAGAATGGGTTGTGCGTGCATGATGAGCCTCCTCAGGGTGTCAACACCGACGACACCAGCAACTGTGTGTAGGCATGCTGCGGGTCGTCGAGCAACTGATCGGTGAGCCCCTCTTCCACCACTTCGCCGCGGCGCATCACCAGCATCCGGTGCGCGAGCAGCCGGGCCACTGCCAGATCGTGGGTGACGATCACGACGGCTAGGCCCAGCTCCTGTGTCAACTGGCGCAGCAGATCGAGCAGGCGCGCCTGAACGGACACATCCAGGCCAGAAGTAGGCTCGTCCATGAAGAGCAAGCGTGGCGAAGTCACCAGATTGCGTGCGATCTGCAGTCGCTGCCGCATGCCGCCGGAAAAATGGCGAGGTTGATCGTCGATGCGGATGGGGTCAATCTCGACACGCTGCAACCAGCTCTCGGCTGCCGTGCGAAGTTGTCCATAGTGACGAACGCCGAGCCCCATCAGGCGCTCGCCCACATTGGCCCCGGCGGACACATCCATGCGCAGGCCATCGGCTGCGTGTTGGTGAACGAAGCCCCAATCGGTTCGTGCCAGCAACCGCTGCTGTGCAAGATCCATGGCGTGCACGTCTTGCAGTTCGCCGCCCCTGCTTCGAAAGAGCACACGCCCGCTGTCTGGTCGCAAGCGAGCGGCAATGGTGTTGAGCAGGCTGGTTTTGCCTGATCCCGATTCGCCCACCACGGCAAGGACTTCCCCTGGCCAGAGTTCGAAGCTGGCATTCTTCACCGCCGTGAAGTCACCATAGCGCTTGGATACATTTTCTACGCTGAACAAAGGAAGGTCGACATTCAAGGGCGATCGACCAGCCGCATAGGTATTGAGTGAGGTGTTCGCGTTTGCGTTCATGGTTCGATCACAAAGCTGATGCCATGGCGTTGAAATCCCAGGGACTCGTAGAAGGTATGGGCCCGCGTGCGTCGCTCGTTCGATGACAAGGCCAACTTGTAGCAGCCAGCCTCGCGGGCTGTCTGACGAGCATGCGCCATGAGCTGGCGGCCAATACCGTGGGAGCGCAGCGCTTCGTCGACCACCACACTCTCCACCACCGCTGCCGGAGTGCCGCCATGTGCGAGGTTGTGCATCACCAGCAAGGCGTACGACGCCAGCACACGGCCCGGCTCGCTGTCATCGCAGGCGACGTAGAGCCGGTAGAAAGGGTAGGTCCGCATGGCGTTCAAAATGTCGCGGGCCTGCTCCAGCGGCATGGTCTCGCCATCGTTCATGCCCGGCTGTGCATAGAGTCTCAGTACAGCCGGCAAGTCCGACTCCGTCGCCTGACAAATGTGCAAGCTCATCAGAAATGCTCCTCGGACACCGGTTCGTCGGTCTGCGCCTGTCGGGCTTGGCGCTCCTGGCAGTAGTCCGAATCCGAGCACACATGCATGCGACCGCCGGCATCGTCAACGATCAGCTCATCCAGAAAGCTCTCGCGAGAACCGCACAGGTCGCAAGCCGCATCCCACTTCTGAACCTCGAACGGGTGGTCCTCAAAGCCCAGGCTTTCCACATGGGTGTACGGCGGAACCGCATAGATGCGCTTTTCCCGGCCGGCGCCAAAGAGCTGAAGGGCTGGATTCATGTGCATCTTCGGGTTGTCGAACTTCGGAATCGGCGAAGGCGCCATCAGGTAGCGGTGGTTGACCATCACCGGATAGTCATAAGTAGTGGAGATGTGCCCGTATCGCGCGATGTCTTCGTACAGCTTCACATGCATCAGACCGTAGTCGGCCAGTGCATGCATGGTTCGCGTCTCCTGCTCACGCGGCTCCAGACGCTGCATGGGTTCTGGCACGGGCACCTGATAGACGATGGTTTGCCCCTCGCGCAATGGAGTCTCCGGAATACGGTGACGTGTCTGGATCAGCGAGGCGTCCCGGGTACGCGTCGTCACTGGCACGCCCGTGGTGCGCTGAAAGAAGCGCCGGATGTTCACGGCATTGACGGTGTCGTCGGACCCTTGGTCAATGACCTTCAGTGTGTCATTCGGACCGATGATGGAGGCCGTTATCTGGATGCCACCCGTCCCCCAGCCGTAGGGCAGCGGCATTTCTCGCGACCCAAACGGCACCTGGTAGCCGGGGATGGCTACCGCCTTGAGCAAAGCGCGGCGAATCATGCGTTTGGTGCGCTCGTCCAGGTAAGCAAAGTTGACGCCTGCCTCTCCCGCGCTGAAGCTGGTGTCGTTCATCTCCGGCGCCTGGATGAGTCCGTGATCTACCGGTGCGTTCATGGCGTCACTCCTTCGATGCTCGGCGCTGCCGCCTGGGTGCGTTCCTTGCGCATGCGGCGCACCAACTCCAGTTCGGATTGAAAGTCCACGTAGTGCGGCAGCTTCAGATGCTGCACAAAACCCGAGGCTTCCAGGCTGTCACTGTGCGAGAGCACAAACTCCTGCATCTGGGCGGGCGACTTCACGTCTTCGCCCAGCTCGTCCGCTCGCAGTGCGCGGTCCACCAGGCTCATGGCCATGGCCTTTCGCTCGCTGTGTCCAAACGCCAGCCCGTACCCTCGGGTGAACTGTGGCGGCGCAGACTTGCTACCAGCGAACTGGTTCACCATCTCGCACTCCGTCACCTCGATATCCCCCACCGAGAGAGGGAAATCCAGCTCTTCCACATCAAGCTCAACCTCAACATGGCCCAGACGAATCTCACCCACGAAAGGGTGGGAGTGCGCATAGCCGCGCTGGGTGGAATAGGCCATGGCCAGCAAGAAGCCCTCGTCTCCCCGCGCCAGGTTTTGTAAGCGCGTGGCCCGGTCGGCAGGAAATTTGAGCGGTTCGCGCGTCAAGTCGGCAGGCGCCGGATCACCATCGGGGACGGGCGACGCTTCGATCAGCCCCTCCTGGTTGAGCAAGCCCACCACGCGAGGCGTGGATGCGTGTTCTTCGGTCTGCCCGCAAGAGGCTGGCGGCGCATCTTCCTCCCCCCCCACCATTGGCGCATCCTGAAGCGCCAGCAGGCTGAAGTCGAGCAGGCGTTGCGTGTAGTCGTAAGTGGGGCCGAGCACCTGGCCGCCGGGCAGATCTTTGAAGGTGGCGGAGATGCGCCTGGCAATCCGCATGCCCTGTGTGTCCAGTGGACGCGTACTGCCCAGGCGAGGCAAGGTCGCGCGAAACGCTCGCAGCAGGAAAATGGCTTCCACCAGATCACCTGCCGCCTGCTTGATCGCCAAAGCTGCGAGTTCCGGGTCGTAGACCGAGCCTTCAGTCATCACGCGATCCACTGCCAGCTTCATTTGCTGTCGAATCTGCGGAACGCTGAGTTCCGGCGTAGAAGACTCGCCCCTGCGCTGCTCGGCGATCAGGCGATAGCTGTTGAGAATGGCGGTTTCACCGCCTTTGACCGCAACGTACATCTCAGACTCCCTCCGGCACGTTTCTCGCCGCGATTTCCGGCGTTCCAATGCGTGTGGTGCGAGGCAAACCCATCAGATGCATGCCCGCCGTGAGCATCACATCCACGCCGCGTGGAAACACCTCACCATTGGCGGCCCACTGGCGCGCAAAGTCGTCGGGCAATCCGTCGATGCAAAGTGAACGAACGCGCTCAATGCCGGGTCCGCTCATCACCCAGACATCTTCAGAGGCTTCATCAATCGCCGCCAGCGCTCCGGACTGCATGGACAGTACCTCGACGACACAGGTCGCGGAGGTTTCCGGGTACTCGGAACTACCAGATTTCAAAAGACTCAGCGACGGCAGCGCGTCGCCCTGAGCCACCCACAAAAAGTCGGCGTCGCCCGGGCATTCTGTCCAATGACATCCGGTGTGAAACTGCAGCCAGGGGCGGACATCGGATGCACTCAAGGACGATGAGAGCCACACGACACAATCGCTGTCCACCATGGCCAACAGCACCAGCGCCGACGCATTCAGTCCCCGTACGGGCGCCCCCGCGGCCACCGTATCCAGGGACATGATCTGACCTGGACGCGACAGCGCTTCCAAGCACGTCCTGAACACGGCTTGACTGCCGCGGGCCGGGTCATCGAATCCTGGACGGACCTGCTGCAATTCATATGCCTTCATGTCGACAACTCCTCATCGATTCCACCGGCTTCTCTGGCCACAGTGAAGAAGTCCACTCGTGTTGAGGCTGCGCGGTCGACATCACGTTGCTGCTCAGCGGCGAGGTGCTTCGCCAGCGGCACCAACAGATTGGTTTCCAGCGCCGCGTAATGCCGTTCATCTTGCAGCAGAGCATCGGCCAGCGCGGCCAGCTCCGCCAGGCGGTGGTGCCGCCCCAGCACGTAGGCCACACCCACAGGGGCTTCGTCACCTTGGGTGCTGCCTGCTCGCAGCGCGCAGCGTGTCACCGTCATCTCGCCCAGATTGAAGCGCTGGCCATCGCCGCCCGCTCGACCTTGCACCATGTAGAGGCCGGTCTCAGGTCGGCGCAACCACCGTGGCGGATGCTGAGCCTCGCTTTTCAAAGCTGATGCCAACATCCCCAGGGGCGCCCGCGCGAGCCACTTCATCCAGATGGGCCGAGCAACAGGGTGAGAAATTGGGCGATTGGGCCCGTCGTTGTCAAATGCGTGAAACATCCCGCGGTTAGCCTGTAATTTGTGTAGACAAGTTGCGAATGACCTCAGCTTAGGCAGCACTTGTGTAGCTTTGATGACAGCCAATCATTCATCCGTTGATTCGTTCATGCACTCCACCGTTGACCAGGCTTCTTTGCTTCCACTTCCCGATCCTGCCCAGGGCTTCTGGGCGCGCATCGCCAATGACATTGCCAACGCCATCAGCCAAGGCATCTATGAGCCCGGCCAACGCCTGCCCTCCGAGCATCTGTTGGCAGAACAGTTTGGCGTCAACCGACACACCATTCGCCGCTCGCTCGGGAGCCTGTGTCAACTTGGTGTGTTGCGTTCTGCGCAGGGCAGCGGAACCTTCGTTGAAGACAGCGCCATCGATCTGGTGCTGGGCAAGCGCACGCGCCATCACCACAGCCTTGACCGGGCCGGCCTGCGCGGCGGACTGGAGCTGATCGACAGCGAAAAGGTGCCGGCCGATGAGCGCGTTGCGCTCGCTCTGAATATCGATCAGGGCACGACTGTTCTGCATCTGCGCGTTGTGGGAACAGGGGGCGGATTGCCCTTGCATGCAGGCGACCGCTACTTTCCCTTGCCGCGATTTTCGGGTCTGGATCAACGGGTAGCAGACAGTGGGTCCATCTCTGAAGCCTTCGCAGCTCTGGGGGTGAGAGACTATGTCCGCGCCCAGAGCCGCTTGTCGGCGCGCATGCCAGCAGAAGATATTGCGGCACTGCTCAAGCAGGCACCCATGCGTCCGGCCATGCTGGTGAGCAGCGTGAACACTGACGTTGACGGCCACCCTATCGAATACGCCCGCACCTGGTTCGCCGGAGACCGCGTCGCCATCACCATAGAGCACCCCCATGAAACCCTACGAGCCAACTGACATGTCACAGCCCCACCGCGTCGCGGTGTACTTCGCGCCGCGCTTTGGCAGCGAGTGGTGGGATGCTGGCTCCCAATGGCTTGGGCGCTGTGCACACACAGGTAACAAGCACCCCGCGAGGTCGCACAAGCACATCACCCCATCGCAGTTTTCCGCTTTGACGCAGGACCCTCGCCGCTACGGCTGGCACGCCACGCTCAAGCCCCCCTTCAGACTGGCCCCAGGCCTGCACTACGCACAGTTTCGACACGCGCTCATGCATCTGGCCCAACAGCACAAAGCCTTTGATCTGCCTCCCATGCAGATCGGCTTGCTGGGCGACTTTCTCGCCTTGCGTCCGACCCACCGCAGCCAGGAACTGGAGCTGCTGGCAGGTGATTGCGTGACGCATCTGCAACCTTTGGCGGACACTCTCACGGAAAGCGAGCTGGCACGCCGACGACGCTCTCCGCTGACCCCGACCCAGGACGAGCTACTCCAAACCTGGGGCTACCCATGGGTGTTACAGGAGTTTCGATTCCACTTCTCACTCACAGGTCGGCTTGACCATCTGAGTGCCTCAGAACGAGAGTCCATCGTCACCATGGCAGAGCAGCACTTCAACAAGCTTCCCCCTCTCCGGGTGGAGCACGTATCGATCTTCATCGAACCGGCGGCCGGTGAGCCATTGATTCTGGTGGACCAAATGACAATGGGGACCCCATGACGCAGCGCCTCATCTTCGTGGTCGGGCCATCCGGAGCCGGTAAGGACAGCGTTCTGCATGGCCTGCGCACGTGGCTGGAGGGTCAGCCTGGCGCGGCAGCCCAGTTGCACTGGGTCAGGCGAACCATCACCCGACCAATGGATGCTGGCGGTGAGTCCCACGAGCCCCTGACCGACGAAGCTTTTCGTCGCATCGAAGCAGAAGGGGGATTCGCCTTTGCATGGCATGCCAACGGTCTGCACTACGGAATCCGGCACAGGGAACTCGAGCCGCTGGCCAGCGGGCAATGGGTACTGGTCAATGGTTCACGGGCCTACCTTGATGAACTGCGCAAGAAGCTGCCCGATGCGACCGTGGTGCACATCACCGCACCGTCGCCCGTTCTGAGGCAACGTCTGCAGGCAAGGCAGCGGGAATCGTCAGCGTCCATCGAGCAACGGCTGGCGCGAAACGATAGCCTGGCACACATTCCCAATGCCATCGAGGTATGCAACGACGGGACGATCGACGATGCCGTTCAGGCCCTGGCTCTTGCTCTGTCCAACCTGGATGCCTGGCCCGCCCCCGCAGGGCGGCGTCTGGCTTTTCCTCCCTGAGTCACGGGGAAGCATCACTCGTGCGCATCCTGACCATCAACACGTGGAAGAACGAAGGCAACTACCGAGGTCGCATCGAGGCTTTGGTTGCCGGAATATTGCAACTCGCGCCCGACGTGGTCTGCCTGCAGGAGGCTTTTTCGTCCGTCGATGGCCAGAATGACACCACCGCTTCCGTCGCCTCGGCACTGGGCATGACAGCAGCGGCCTTGCCTTTGCGGCGCAAGTTTCGGCGGCACAACAACTTGATGACGGAATCCTGGTCGGGATTGTCCATCCTCAGCCACCACCCGTTGGAAGAGCAGAGGTCGCAGGAATTGCCCACACACCCGGATGATGACGAACGTAGCCTGCTGGCCTGCGCCATTCGGCTAGGCAAAGCCAGGCTGTGGGTAGGGAACTTGCATCTTTGCCATCTCGGCTACGCCGGCCACACGCGGATGGCACAACTGGCCCTGAGCCTTCAGCGACTGCATGCGTGGCGCGATGGCGCGCCCGCCATTCTTTGCGGCGACTTCAACGAGGCACTGACCGCGCCGGGCATGAAGCTGGCCCTGCGCGCCTCGCCCCACATGGTGGACGCGTTCGCGCACGACTTACAGCATGCCCAGAAGAACACCCACGTCGACGCTTTGGGAAACAGCCTGGATGTCGACCACATCCTGTACCTCGAGAGAAGCGGGCTAGAGCCCACGCGCTCGTCAGTTGTCTTGAAACCCAAGCGAGTCGATGGTGCCTGGTTCCCCAGCGACCATGCCGGCGTTTGCGTGGATTTCGAGCTTCCATCGGCACCGGTAACGACAGCAGCAACGACAACGGCACTGGCACTCAGTCATCGAATTGACACACAGCTGTCATAAGCTGCCGATCCTGCCTGACCTGTGTTGCACATCGACAAGCGTTTTTCCAACGAGTACGGACATGACACCCCCAGACCACGAGCAATTGCTCGCCCGCATGGAGCGAGACCTGATTGACAGCTACGACGAGGAGTTGGAGCTGGAGATGGAGGATCGCAGCACCGATCCGCGCGATGAAGATGCGTACAGACACCAGAGTGAAGCCGACCGCCTGGCGCGGCGGCAGTATTTTCAAGCCTTGTTTCGCTTGCAAGGCGAGTTGGTGAAGCTGCAGGACTGGATCGCCGAAACCAAGCAAAAGGCTGTCATCGTTTTCGAAGGCAGGGACGCGGCAGGCAAAGGTGGCGTCATCAAGCGAATCACCCAGCGCCTGAACCCGCGAGTATGTCGTGTGGTCGCTCTGCCGGCACCTAACGACCGCGAACGCACCCAGTGGTATTTCCAGCGCTACGCAGCGCACCTGCCCGCCGCAGGAGAAATGGTATTGTTTGACCGCAGCTGGTACAACCGCGCCGGCGTTGAACGTGTCATGGGCTTTTGCTCCGATGACGAGTACGAAGAGTTTTTCCGTTCCGTGCCCGAGTTCGAGCGAATGCTGGTGCGCTCTGGCATCAAGGTGATCAAGTACTGGTTCTCGATCACGGATGACGAACAGCACTTGCGTTTCCTCGGCCGCATTCACGACCCACTGAAGCAGTGGAAGCTCAGCCCCATGGATCTTGAAAGCCGGCGCCGCTGGGAAGCATACACACGAGCCAAGGAAGTGATGCTCGATCGCACGCACATCCCCGAAGCTCCGTGGTGGGTGGTGCGCGCCGTGGACAAAAAGAAGGCCCGGCTCAACTGCATCGAACACCTGCTCGGCCAGTTCCCCTATCACGAGGTAGATCACCCGGAAGTGGTGCTGCCAGCCCGTGTACGCAACCCCGACTACTTGCGTGGCCCCGTGCCGGACAACATGTATGTGCCCGAGGTCTACTGAAGCGAGGGACGAGTCAGATTCGGTTTCAAGTTCAAATTCAGATTCCGGTTCGGAGAACCATTCATACGATTTCTGCTGTCACGCGAAACTGCGCAAGTACCGGGAAGAAAGAAAAAAAGGGCAGACCGCATGGTTTGCCCTTTTTTACCTCCTTGCATCTTTCATCGATCGCGCTTTTTGGGATGCGCTGACCCGCCGTCAGGCCAACGCTTTCGCGTGATGCCGCAAGTGATCATCCACGAAAGTGGTGATGAAGTAATACCCGTGATCGTAGCCTTCGTGCCGTCGCAGGTTCAAAGGTTGGCCCACCTTGCTGCAAGCCGCCTCGAATGCATCCGGGTACAGCTGCTCAGCCAGAAACTGGTCTGCCATGCCCTGGTCAATCAGGATGCCGCCGGGATACGGCGCAGAGCTCTGCTTGGCCATCAGTTCAGTGGCGTCATGCGCAGCCCAGGCGTCCTTGTTGTCCATGCCCAGATAGCCTGTGAAGGCTT